>NZ_JBEPEH010000021.1:0-217648 GCF_040300725.1 Dactylosporangium sp. NPDC000244 | reverse complement strand
GGCGGACGGTGGGATCGGGCGGACGAGGTGCTCGGGGCGGGTCGGCGGCGTGCGCTGGGCGGGCACCGCGGGCGCCTGGGCCTCGGTGCGGCCCCAGCCGCTGAGCCACGAGCGCTTCTTCTTCGCCTCCTCGGGCCGCAGCAGCGCCCGCCGCAGCAGCTCGTCGGTCTGGGCGAAGTCCGCGCGGGCCTTCGGGTCCTTGCGCAGCAGGGCGCGCAGCACCGGGGCGAGGGCGCCCGCGCGCTGGGGCGGGTCGGCCTCCTCGGACGCGAGCGCGGTCAGCGTCTCCATCGCGGAGCCGCGGCCGAACGGGGAGCGGCCCTCGACGGCGGCGTACAGGGTGGCGCCCAGCGACCACAGGTCGCTCGCCGGTCCGGCGATGCCCTCGCGGGCGCGCTCGGGCGCGATGAACTCGGGCGAGCCGAGCACGAGGCCGGTGCGCGTCACGTGGCCCTCGCCCTCGACGCGGGCGATGCCGAAATCGGTGAGCACCACGCGGCCGTCCTCGGCCATCAGCACGTTGCCGGGCTTGATGTCGCGGTGGTCGACCCCGGCCCGGTGGGCGGCGCGCAGCGCGTCGAGCACGGCGAGGCCGATCTCGGCGACCCGGCGCACCGGCAGCGGCCCGTCCTCGCGCATGACCTGGTCGAGCGAGCGCGACCGCACGTATTCCATGACGAGCCACGGCTGCCCCTCGGCCGCCAGCACGTCGTAGACCCGCACCACGTTGGGATGGCTCAGCCGCGCCGCCGCCCGCGCCTCGCGCAGCGTGCGCTCCATGGCCACGTCCCGGGCGCTGTCGAGCAGCTCGGGAGGCAGGACGATCTGTTTGACCGCGACGTCGCGATGGAGGGTCTCGTCCCGGGCTCGCCACACCCGCCCCATGCCCCCGACACCTAGCGGCTCGAGAATGCGGTAACGGTTGGCGACGACGGGGGGCGCGGCGGTCATGCACCATTGTGTACCCGAAGGATCTCTCCGTGACGCACACCCCTCGCCGGTGTGTGTCGCCGGACAGATTTCCGACGGCCCGCAACCCGGCCGTCCCCTCATCCGGCAGGCGCCCCGGCCGATCACATGACAGTGCGCGCACGGGTGCTCGCCTACCGTGGTTGCAGGTCGGTTGCGAGATGGTCATGGAGGAGCTTCGGTGGGCGAGACCCTGTTGCAGTTCGGTGGCACCCGCGGGGAGCTGATGCTCCTGGCGTACCTCATCGGCGGTCTCGCCGTGTTCGGGGCGGCCTTCCTGCCGGGCAACACCGCGCTGTACCGCGTGGTCTGCCTCATCCTCGGCACCGCGATGGCGGCGTGGGCGGCCGAGGTGATGATGTTCGGCGGGTTCGTCTACATCAACGCGTTCGTCCTGCTGGCCCCGGCCGTGCTGCTGGTGCGGGGCGCGATCGGCACCGTCCGCTTCGCCGTCACCCGTCCGGGTCCCCGCCCGGGGATGCGGCCGCACCCGGCGGCCCGCCAGCTCGGCGGCACCGGCTCCTACCAGATGCACCCGCCGGCCGCGTACGCCACGGTGCATGCGAGCTACCCGTCGGCCGAGCCGGTCTACGCCCGCGCGGTCTTCGGCACCGAGCCCGCGTACGCGCCGCCGGTGGACGAGCGGCGGGGCGCGCACGCGGCGGACGACCGGCGGGGCGCGCACGCGGCGGAGCCGACCGGTCACATTCCGCGCCAGCCCGGCCCGCGCATTCGCGAGCTGCCGGGCCCGGCCGTCGCGAGGGCCCGGCACCGGGCGACCTGATCGGGGCAAAAAGCCGTATAAAGATCGGCATGACCCCGATGCGGGAGCCGACCTTCCTGATCCTGACCGCCCTCGCGGTGCGGCCCATGCACGGCTACGCCGTGATTCAGGAGGTCACCGAGCTCTCCGGAGGCCGGGTGGTCCTTCCGGCCGGCACGCTCTACGCCGCCCTCGACCGCCTCACCGCCGAGGGTCTCGTCGCACCGGAGGGCTCGGAGGTCGTCGACGGGCGGCACCGGCGCTACTACCGGCTGACCGAGAGCGGCGCCGCGGCGCTGGCGGCCGATGCCGAGCGCCAGCGCCGCAACGCCGCGGCGGCCGCGAAGCGGCTCCGGCTGCGGGCGGCTGAGGCCCGCTGACCCGCGCGGAGCCGGCTGTGCACAGGGTCCCTGTCAACGGGTCGGGCCGGCCCATTGGTTGCGCATTGTGTTCATCCTCTCGGTTCTCGAATGCCGGACGGTGCCGGCGGTGGTGGGGCGGGATCCGCCGCTCCATACCCTGGCCCAGGCCCCTGACGCGGCGCTGAAACCGCGACATCCGGTCGCCGTCAGTGACTCCGGCAAATAGGACATGCCGGATCGGTCGCCCCGGCTAGACGGCCGCGGCGAGGGTCAGGGCGAAGCGGCCCGCCCGGTCCGTCCACCAGTCGCGGACCGTGAACCCCGCGGCCGCCAGCTCCCCGGTCAGGCCCTCGCGGCGGAACTTGGCCGACACCTCCGTGCGCAGTTCCTCGCCGGCCGCGAAGCCGATCTCCAGGTCGAGGGCGTCGAGCCGCACGCGCATGGGCGCGAGCGCCCGCAGGCGCATCTCGATCCACTCCCGCTGCTCGTCCCACGCGGCGACGTGGGCGAACGCGTCCGGCTCGAAGTCCGCGCCCAGCTCGCGGTTGAGCACGTGCAGGACGTTGCGGTTGAACTCGGCCGTCACGCCCGCGGCGTCGTCGTAGGCCGGGACCAGCACCTCCGGGCCCTTCACCAGGTCGGCGCCGAGCAGCAGGAACTCGCCCGGGGCCAGGCGCCCGCGCAGGGCGGCCAGGAACGGGGCCCGCTCGGCCGGCGTGAAGTTGCCGATCGTGCCGCCCAGGAACGCGACCAGCCGGGTGCCGGCCTCGGGCAGGACCTCCAGGTGGTGCACGAAGTCGGCGACGATCCCGTGCAGGTGCAGGTCCGGGTACTCGCGGCGCAGGTCGCCCAGCGCGTGGCGCAGCGCCGCGCCGGAGACGTCCAGCGGGGTGAACGAGCCGAGCGTGCCGTGCTCGCGCAGGGCGTCGAGCAGCAGGCGGGTCTTCTCCGACGAGCCGGAGCCGAGCTCGATGAGCGTCTTGGCCCCGGTGAGCCGGGCGATCGTCCCCGCGCGGGCGGTCAGGATCTCGCGTTCGGCGCGCGTCGGGTAGTACTCCGGCAGCCGCGTGATCTCCTCGAACAGCTCGCTGCCGCGGGCGTCGTAGAAGTACTTCGGGGGCAGCCACTTCGGGTTCGCGGCGAGCCCGCGGCGGGCATCCTCCCGCAGGCCCGCGGCGAGGTCGGCGTCGGTCAGATGGACTTCGAGGTCAGCGTCCGGCAGCGTCACGTGAGAGCACCTTCCAGCGCGATGATCGTCACGGCCGGCGGGGCCGCGACGAGCAGGGACAGGTCGGGGACGGCAGTCCAGGCGGGGTCGGGGGAGAGGGGTTCGGAAGCGACGAGCACGGCCCCCTCCGCGGTGGACAGATACGACAGGGAGTGCCCGGCGGTCGTGGCGGCGATCGTCTCGCCGTCGGTGAGCAGGAGGTTGAGGCGGGAGCCGGGGGCAGCCGCCGACACGTCGGCGACGACCCCGGCCAGGGCCGTGTCCAGGGCGGCGCCGTCGCGCAGGCGGGCCCGGACCAGGGCCCACACCAGGGCGCTGTCGGTCGGGGCGTCCAGGGTGATCAGGTCGCGGACCGGCAGCCCGGCGGCGAGGGCCGTCACGCTGTCCGGCCAGCCGGCCACCCTGCCGTTGTGCGAGAACAGCCAGCGGCCCTCGGCGAACGGCGCGGCGGCCGTCTCGATGACCGGCATGCCGACCGTTGCCGAGCGGACCGCCGCGAGCACCGCCGTGGAGCTGGTCGCGGCGGCCAGCGCCGGCAGCCCGGCATCACTCCACAGTGGAGTGTCGCGGCGGTACCGTACGAAGGCCGCGTCCTGCCGCCAGCCGACGCCGAACCCGTCGGCATTGATGGTGCCGCCGCCGCGCATGTCCAGGGGCGCCCACGACTGGCGGGCCAGGGAGTGCGGCGGGGTGAACAGCAGATCCGACAGCGGGATCGGCGGCCCGAGGTAGGCCAGGTGCCGGCACACTAGGCGAGCTCCGAGGGCGTGGCGTCGCGGGCCGTGCGCAAGCCGCTGAAGATCTGCCGGCGGATCGGGTAGTCCCAGTTGCGGAACGTGCCCCGGCAGGCGGCGGCGTCGGTGCCGAACGAGCCGCCCCGCAGCACCTTGTACTCGGGGCCGAAGAACACCTCCGAGTACTCGCGGTAGGGGAACGCGGTGAAGCCCGGGTAGGCGGCGAAGTCGCTGTCGACCCACTCCCACACGTCGCCGATGAGCTGGTGCACGCCCAGCGGCGAGGCGCCCGCGGGATAGGCGCCCACCGGCGCCGGGGCGAGGTGCCGCTGGCCCAGGTTCGCGTGCTGCGGGCCGGGATCCTCGTCACCCCAGGGGTACCGCCGCGAACGCCCGGTCGCCGGGTCCCACCGCGCCGCCTTCTCCCACTCGGCCTCGGTCGGCAGCCGCCGGCCCGCCCACGCCGCGTAGGCCCGCGCCTCGGGGAAGGACACGTGCACGACCGGCGCGCCGGGGACGATCGGCGCGGTCCGCCCGAACCCGGTCGCCAGCCAGCCGCCCGGGTCGCGGCTCCAGTGCAGCGGGGGATTCGCCGCGGTCTCGTCCAGGAACGCGGCGTACTGCCCGTTCGTCACCGGCGCCCGGTCGATCCAGAACGCGGGCACGTCGACGGTGTGCGCGGGCCGCTCGTTGTCCAGCGCCCAAGCCTCGGTCGAGGTGCCCATGGTGAACGGCCCGCCCGGCACCAGCACCTCGCCGCGCACGTCCACAGTGGACTCCGGCGGGGGCGGCGCGGACAGCACGGGGTCGCCGGCGCGCAGCTGGTGGGTGGCGAGCATGGTCTCGTCGTGCTGCTGCTCGTGCTGCACGATCATCCCGAAGGCGAAGGCGTCCTCGGTCAGCCGTCTTCCTTCCAGGTGTACGCGCTCAAGCACGTCGAGCGCCTTGTCGCGCACGGTCGCCACGTAGGCCCGCGCCTCCTTCGGCCCGAGCAGCGGCAGCGCGGGCCGGTCCTTGCGGGCGTGCCTGAAGGCGTCGTAGAGGTGGTCGATGTCGGCCCGCACCGGCTCCCGGCCGCCGACGTCGCGCACCAGCCACAGCTCCTCCTGGTTGCCGATGTGCGCCAGGTCCCAGACCAGTGGCGACATGAGCGGCGAGTGCTGGCGCACCAGGTCGCCGTCGTCGACCGCCTCGGTCAGCCCGGCGGAACGGGCCCGGGTCCGCTCGAGCTCCCGGGCGACGCGATCCCGCAGGTCAGCCATTGCGTGTACTCCCTTCGAGCACGTCTTCGGTCAGGTGCGGCGGCAGGTCCAGCCGCGCCAGGGCGAGCTCGCGCACGGCTCGGGCGGCCCGGGCGAGCACCGGGTCGGCCATCCCGTCGCGGGCCGCCTCCACCCAGCGCCCGGCGGCCGGCGCGCACAGCTCCAGGACCCGCGAGACGGTGGCCGGGTCGGCGAGCAGGGCGTGCAGCAGCGCCGCGGGCGCGAACCAGGCGCGCCCGGGCTGGGTGTCGAGGTAGCGGATCTCCAGGTACCCGCGCGGGCGCACCGGCGGGAAGAGGGTGCTGAGGTGGTAGTCCAGGTCGGCGTACGTCGGCCTCGTCTCCAGTGCGCCGCGGATCCAGTCGGCGAACGTCACCCCGGCCGGGGTGTCCCAGGCCCCGTCGGGCCGCCGGACGCACAGCAGCTTCGCGGCCAGCGCGTATCGGGCCCAGCCGGCGGAGGGCTGCCCGTCGGTGGCCACGGCCCGGGTCCGGGACGGGTCGATGCCCCGCCAGGCCCGCTGCCGCGCCGAGGCCCAGCCGGTCTCCGCGCCCGCGAAGCGCGCCGAGTTCGCGAACAGGGCCAGGAGCGGGGGGCCGAGCGCGTGGACCGCGGCCCAGCGGTCGGGGAGCTCGTGCGCGGGGCCCGGGTCGAGGCAGACCTGCAGGCCCGCCGTCGAGCACATCATGATTTTTCCGGATATGCCGCGACGGTCGAAGGCCGCCTCCATCGCGTCGTACCGGGGGGTGGAGAGCATCCGCCTCGGTGGGCGGTGCGGATCGGTGCCGGTGTCGCCCAGGACCAGGCCGACCCGGTCCAGCAGGGCGGTGAGCTGCTCGATATCGGCGCTGACGGCCGTGTGGAGCTCGATCAGGGAGGCGTGCGGCAGGCTGGAGATCTCCACCTGGCCGCCGGGCTCGAGGGTGACGCTGCCGCCGCTGCGCAGCGGGAGCGCCGGGGAGTCGGCCCGCAGGGTCGGCGGTGCGTGATCGCCGAGGGCCTGGCAGAGCCGGGCGGGGTCCAGCGCGGCGGCCGGATCCTCGCGTTGGTGAACGGTGAACTCGAGTTCGACACCGACCGCCGCGGGTGGCCCGGTCTTGAAGCAGATCGATGCGATGTAGCCCTCGGCCTGCTCGATCTCGGCGATGACCGCGTCGTGGTCGGCGGCCGTGCGGGTGCCCTGCAAGGTCGCCATGGGAGCCGACGCTACCCCGGGATTCGGGGATCGGCGAACGCTGCCGTTGAACAACTGGTTACCGTACGACTACGTGCAGCGCTACTTCAGCAGCCGGTACATCTTCAGCGCCTCCCTGGTCACCGACTTCAGGCCGGGCATCCGGGCCAGCGTGACGAGCCGGTCGATGAGCGGCACCGCGCGCTCGATGAGCAGGCGGGTCTTCGCCTGATCGGGTGACGTGTCGTGGACCCAGTAGAGGGTGATGCCCATCTGCCCGAGCCACAGCAGCTCGGGCAGGTCCGGCTTCAGCTCCGCGTCGATCTTCGTGGTGGCGCCCTCGACGACCTGGCGCAGCACCGCGATCGAGCGCTCCCGGGCCGGCTCCGACTCGGCGCTGAACGGGCTCAGCGGCGAGCCGGGCTCCACGGCGGTCTTGATGAACTTGCCGGCGAACGCGTGGTACGGCGTCATCGTCTCCAGCATGCCGGTCAGCGCCACCCGCAGCCGCTCGTCGAAGGGGCCCGGCTCGGCCAGGGCCTCGGCGACGGCGGCCGCGGCGTCCTCCTGGACCGTGGCGTAGAACTGCTGCACCAGGTGATCCTTGGAGGGGAAGTAGTAGTAGGCGTTGCCGACCGAGACGCCGGCGGCCTGCGCGATGCCCCGCATGGTGGTCTTGTCGTACCCCTGGTCGCGGAACAGCCGCACCGCCGTGTCCACGATGAGCCGCTTGGTCTGTTCGCCGCGGCCCGTCTCCGGCGTGTCAGGTGTCGCAGGTTTCACCACAGTCCTGACGATATCCGCGCAGGTTCCCGGCCGACTGCGCCACCCGGCGCGCGATCGGCCGCAGGTGGGGCTGGGAGAGGCGCGCCGCCAGCCCCCGATAGCCGTCCAGCGCCCAGAGGTAGACGAGCCAGGCCGCATCCCCGACGTACACGCCGCCGTCGTCGGCGACCACGGTGATGTCGGCGAGGGTCTCGTCCGGATCGAGCGCCGGATACCGGCGGCGCGCCTCCTGCGATCCCGCCGCGACGAACTCGAGCGGGACGATCTGGGCCCGGCCGCCGAGCCAGGTCCTCGCCGTGCGGCAGAGCCGGCAGCCATCGTCGTAGAGGACGGTGAGCCGGGTGATCATTGCGGTGGCGGCATCTCGCCGGGCTCCGGACGTGGCTCCGGGCGCGGCCCCGGCGGGGGCGGGAACGGCGGCATCAGCGGCGGCCGCATGTGCAGCGGCGCGGTGAGCGGCGCGATGGTGCGGGTCGGCTCGACCGGCGGCGCGGACTGCTCCAGCAGCCGGCGCCGGCGGAAGCGGCTGAGCACGAACAGGTTGAAGAAGTGCACCGCGCCGAGCACCAGCAGGACCGTGCCCAGCTTCATCGCGAGGGCCTCCACCGCCCCGCTCTCGTCCGTGATCGGCTCGCTGATTTTCAGTGCGACCGCCACGTAGCCGAGGTTGAGCAGGTAGAAGCCGACCACGAGCAGGTGGTTGACCGATGTGGCCAGGCGCTCGTCGGCGAACGCGTCGTCGAGGAACACCTGGCCGTTCTTGAGCAGCGTGCGGGCGACCCACACCGTGAGCACGATGCTGACCGCGAGGTACAGCAGGTAGGTGACGAGCTTCAGGTATTCCATTCCTGACCTCCGTTCTATCTGAACGTGTTCAACTAGACGGTAGACCAGCTCCTGAACGTGTTCAACTGTGCTTCCCGTCACGGATGGGTGTAGCGCACCCACTGCTCGTGCTCCCCGCCGACGATCAGGGTGCCGTCGGGCATGGAGAGCGTGATCGCCCCGTCGCTCAGGACTATCGGCAGCGCGGCCTCGTGCAGCGGCGCGGGCAGCGGGGTGAAGGTGCCGCCGCGCCAGACGCCCACGCCCCGCCCCGGCACGAGCATCAGCAGGCCGCCCTCGCCCACCGCGCTGATCATGGACGGGTCGGCCCCGGCCGGGAGCTCCGGCTCGGCCTCGGTGCCCTCCGGCGTCAGCCGCCAGGCCCGTGTCGGCCGCGCGGCGATCGCCCAGGCGTCCCGATCGTCCGCCGACACCCGCACCTCGGCCTCGGCGCCGACCGGGGGCTCGAGCCCGCGCCAGGTCGAGCCGCGGTCGGGGGAGTGGAACGCGTGCGACTCGAGCCCGTCGTGGGTGACCTTCCACGAGCCGCTGATCTCGCGGGAGGGCGGCACGACGATCGCCGACGTGCCGTCGGTGACGATGCTCCGCCACGTCAGGCCGCCGTCGTTCGTCTCCCATACGGTGGTGGGCGACCCGGTGACCCCGATGAGCGCGGAGGCCGGTCCGGGGCGCGCCACCAGCCGGCCCTGTGCCGGCAGCTCCGGCAGCGCGACCCGGCGCCACGTCAGGCCGCCGTCGGTGGTGCGGCCCAGGAAGTGCTCGCAGTCGCCGCCGGCCCGGCAGTCGTTGAACGTGACCCAGCCGTTGGAGCGGCCGGCGAACCCGACCGCCATCTCGCCGCGGGCGCCCTCCAGCCGGACCACCCGATCGGTGAACGGTGCCGGGGCGGGCCGGGCCGCGGGCTGCAGCGCGTTGAGCGAGAGGGCCGCGACCAGGGCCGCGCCGAGGCCGGCCAGCCACAGCGCCCCGCGCCGCCGGGTGCGCCGCCACCGGGGCATCGCCTCGGCCGGCACCGGCCGGAACGTCCCGGTGAACGCCTCGGCGAACCGCGCGAACTCGTCCTCGACCAGGGTGTCAGGCATGCCGGGCCTCCGGGGTCAGCTGGGCGGCGAGCCGGGCCCGGCCGCGGGTGAGCCAGGAGCGCACGGTGCCCTCGGCGACGCCTTCCTGCTCGGCGATCTCGGCCACGCCGAGCCCGCCGAGGTGGTGCAGCACGAGCGCGCGCCGCTGGGCCGCGGGCACCTCGCGCAGGGCCGCGACGAGCGCGACGCGGTCCGGGGTCGGGCCGTCGACGTGCTGCTCGCGCTGGCGGGCGAGGAACCCGATCGCGGTGCGCAGCCGTCGCAGCCGGCTCGTGGCCAGGTTCCAGGCCACGCGGCGCACCCAGCCGGCCGGGTCGGCGTACCGCTGAATCCGCGGCCACTGCTCCAGCGCCCGGCAGAACGCCTCCTGGGTGAGGTCCTGGGCCTCGGCGTGATCGCCGAGATAGGCGTAGAGCTGCACGGCGATGCGCTGGAAGTGCGCGCCGTAGAACTCGCTGAAGGGCGGCTCGGGCATGTCCATGTCACGCGCGGGCGCACCGGATCGCTGCAGGCGTTCGGGAATCGGTGAAGAACCGGCATGTGACCCGACGGGCGAAAAATCCGAAAAGTCGCGGCGCGAAGCGCCCGGCTTTTCGCGTCACAGCGCCGCGATCATCAGCGCCGTCACCAGCAGGGCGAGCTGGTGCAGGGCCTGGTCGGCGACGTACATCCCGCACACGGGCGTCGTCGCCTCCGCGAACCCGGCCGAGCGGGTGGACCGCAGCAGCGCGCGGACCGGCCAGCGCCGGTCCAGCCAGCCGTGGGTGAGCACCGAGAAGGTCAGGCCGGCGGCCACCCCGAGGGGGGACAGCGGCAGCCGCAGCGCGAACGTCGTCAGCAGCAGCACCGCGGTGACCACGAGGTGGTAGTTGAGCAGATGGCCGGCCAGGGCACGCCAGCCGGCCGCGCTGCGCTCCGCCTTGTGCCCGGCCTGATGGTCGGTCTGGGCGACGTGATCGCCGACCGCATGACCGACCAGGAGCGCCACGAGCACGACGGCGAAGACGACCGACCGGGTGAGCGTGTCGTCCGGCATGGGCCGCTCCTCACATCGACGGGAGTTCCGATCATCCGCCCGCCGATGGCCGACTTCTACGCCGAACGCGACAGAACACATGTGTCCTCGGTCGCGTCACCCGGTCGTACCTGGCGATATGCGTAACTAAGCGGACAAGTCGGCCGTTGGGTCAAGGTGCGCAGCGACCCGAGCCCGACGACCCGCGTGCTCTACCTGGCCGGATGGGGGCGCAGCGGCAGCACGCTCGCCGAGAGCCTGCTCGACCAGGTCCCCGGACTGGTCGGCGTCGGCGAGCTCAAGTTCCTCTGGGAGCGCGGGCTGCTGCAGAACCGGCGGTGCTCCTGCGGCACGCCCCTGCGCTCCTGCGAGTTCTGGGTCGACGTGCTCGGCGAGACGTTCGGCGGGATGCCCGACGACGCGACCGCCGAGGCCCTCGACGCCGCGTCGCGCCGGTTCCGCACCCGCCACCTGCCCGGCCTGCTGCTGAAGCCGGCCAGCCCGCCGGACGCCGACCGCCTGCTGTGGTACTACGAGACCCTCGAGCGCCTCTACCGCGCGATCGTGGCCGTCAGCGGGGCCCGGGTGGTCGTCGACTCCTCGAAGTTCCCGTCGTACCTCACCGCACTGCTCCAGTCGCCCACGCTGGACGTGCGCGTGGCCCACATCGTGCGGGACCCGCGCGCGGTCGCCTACTCCTGGCAGCGGCACCGCCACGACCCCGACGCCCCGAACGGCGCGCAGATGCCGCGCATGCACCCGGGGTTCACGGCGCTGTACTGGTCCGCCTGGAACCTCGCGACCGAGCGCATCGCGCGCCGCTCGGGCCTGTCCTACCTGCGCTTCCGGTACGAGGACCTCATCGCCGACCCCGAGGCCACCGTGCGCGCGATCACCGAGCTCAGCGGGGTGCCGGCGGCCGCGCTGCCGGTCGGCGAGCGGGGCGAGGTGGTGGTCCCGCGCACCCACCAGGTCTCCGGCAACCCGATGCGCATGCACTCCGGGCCGGTGGCGCTGCGCCTCGACGACGAGTGGACCACGGGCATGGCGACGCGGCACCGGTACCTCACCGGCGCCGTCACCGTGCCGCTGCGCCACCGGTACGGGTACAAGGACAGCTAAAGCGCTCCCGGCCGCGGCCGATGTGACCGTGGTGAAGGCGTGGCTCGTCACGGCCGCCGTCGTGCTCTCGGTCGCGCTCGGCGGCGCCCTGACCTGGCAGCACTACGTCGGCCGGGTGGGCGAGGCGGACCTGCTCGGCGACACCGGCCGCGAGCACCGCGGGCCGCCCCGCCAGATCGACATCCAGTCCGCGCCGCGCCTGTCCGCCGGCCCGGACGGGCGCCCCGGCGCCGACGTGCAGCGCCGGCTCGACGCCGAGCCCGGGCGCAACCTGCTGCTCGCCGGCCTGGACGCGCGCCCGGGGGAGGACCGGGCCGGCGCTCGCGCCGACACCGTGATCATCGTGCACGTGACCGAGTCGGGCGACCGCGCCTTCCTGATCTCGCTGCCCCGCGACACCCGGGTCGCCATCCCCGGCCACGGCACCGACAAGCTCAACGCCGCCTTCGCGCTCGGCGGCTTCGAGCTGCTCGCGCGCACCGTGCAGCAGCTCACCGGCCTGGTCTTCGACGCCGGCGCGATCATCGACTTCGCCGGCCTGCGCAAGGTCGTCGACGCGGTCGGCGGGGTCGAGCTGTGCGTGGACGAGGAGACGACCTCGGTGCACATCGGGTGGGACGCCTCGGGGAGGGAGACGCCGCCGTACCGCCTGATCCCGCCCTCGTTCCGCCCGGAGCGCATCGCCGGGGTCCGGGCGCAGGTGTACCACGTCGGCTGCCGCCACTTCGCGGGCTGGGAGGCCCTCGACTACGTGCGCCAGCGCGAGCTGATCCCCGACGGCGACTACGGCCGCCAGCGCCACCAGCAGCAGCTGCTGCGCGCGATCGCGGAGAAGGTGACGTCGGCCGGCGTGCTCGCGAACCCGATCGCCCTGAACCGCGCGATCACGGCCGTCGGCGACTCGCTCACCTTCGACGGCAACGGCGCCTCGGTGACCGACTGGATCGTCCGCCTGCGCGCGATCGGCCCCGGGGATCTGACCCTGCTGCGCACGAACGCGGGCCGGTTCCACACCGAGCAGCGCGGCGGCCGCGACTACGAGAACCTGGACTCGACGACGTCGGCGCTCTTCGCCGCGGCCCGCGACGACCGGCTGGCCGAGTTCGCGCGCCGCAATCCGTCGTGGGTCATCTGAGGCCGGACCACCAGCTCGCCTGCGTGAGGTGCTCGAAGCCGAGGGACTCGTACAGCGGCCGCCCCATTCGCGAGGCCGTGAGCGTCATCGGGCGGTCGTCGAACCGGCGCAGCACCGCGTGCATGAGCGAGCGCCCGACGCCCCGGGAACGGAAGGCCGTGCCGGTCGTCACCCAGTACACCCCGACGACCTCGGGCTCGGGGACGGCCACGCACGCGCCGGCCGGCTCGCCGTCGAGCTCGGCGAGGTAGACCTCGACGCCGGTGAGGAGGTCCTCGGGCAGCACGACGCCGCGCTCGTACGGCTGGAAGAGCTCCAGCGGGAACTCCTCGACCACGAGCCGCTCGGCGACGTGCAGCTCGTCCGCCCCGATCCGGCGCACGGGGACGCGGGGCTCGCCGGCGGGCCGGGCCGGGCGCCGCAGCATCACCGGCATCGGGCGCCGGTCGTAGCCCTGCTCGGCCAGGCTCACCGCCCCGAACGCGTCCTCGACCAGGACCCGTCCGGGGCGCTGGATGAGGGCCGCGAAGTCCTCGGCGCCGCGGGCCGCCAGCGTGAGCACGCGCAGGCTGCCGCGCTCGTCGTCGAGCACCGCGAACCAGCCGTCGCCGCGGCGTGTCTCGTGGCCGCGGGCGCGGGCGACCCGGGTCCAGAACTCGGCCGCGTTCCCGGCCGCCATCCGCAGCGCATCCCCGTCCATCCGCGCAGCGTAGGTCATGCCAACCGTACGGTTGCCGATATGCATCGGTGAACGCACGCTGCCCGCCCGGTTTCCGGTGCTAAAGTGGAGGCTTACCTCCGATAGAAGGTGACCGGATGCAGACGCAGGGCGGGGTGCGGCGGCCGCAGCGGGCCGACGCGCGGCGCAACTTCGACGCGCTCATCGCCGCCGCGCGGGACGCCTTCGCGGAGCACGGCACCACCGCCTCGCTCGAGGAGATCGCGCGGCGCGCCGGGGTCGGGATCGGGACGCTGTACCGCAACTTCCCGACCCGGCAGGACCTGTTCGACGCGGTGTACCTGGGCGAGCTCGACGCGCTGTGCCGCGCCGCCGACGACGTCGCCGGGCTGGAGCCGTGGGACGCGGTCGCGGCCTGGCTGCGCCGGTTCGTCGGCTACGTCGCGACCAAGCGCGCCATCTACGAGGAGATCAACCGCGACTCCGAGATGGTGCGGGGTGCCCGCGAGGCCATGTACGCCGCGTTCGAGCCGCTGCTCGCCCGCGCCCAGGAGTCCGGGGCCGCGCGGCGCGACGTCAGCACCGATGACCTGCTGCGACTCGTCTCCGGGCTCACCGCGGGCGGATACGTCGACGAGGCGCAGCGCGAGCGCGTGCTGACCGTCGCCCTGGACGGCGTGCGCGCTCGTTAGTCGATCATGACGCCCGGGTATCGAGCGGTGCATGGGTGTCGATCTGCTGCACAAGCCGGTCGTGGATCTGGCCGGGCTGCCCATCGGAACGGTGGACGGCATCGAGATGACGGTCGGGCGGGACGGGGCGCGGGAGATCGCGGCGCTCGTGGTCGAGCCGCGGCGGCGCTTCTGGGGCAGTACATCGGAAAGAATGCGAATCTCGTGGGACCTTGTGGCCTTCTGTGACCGCAGCATCACGCTCATGGTGCGCAAACACCTCCTGTAGCCTTCGGGTCGACGCGCGCTTCGGTCCTTGATCACGGGGTAGTGGTCGGTGGCCCGGGGCAGAGAGCTCGACTGGATGAGGTGCATCGCAGATGTCCGACCTGGCGCAGATCGGCGTGACCGGTCTCGCGGTGATGGGCCGTAACCTGGCCCGGAACCTGGCCCGCAACGGTTACACCGTCGCCGTGCACAACCGCTCGTACGAGCGCACCCGCCGCCTGGTGGACGAGTTCGCGGATGAGGGCACCTTCGTGCCGAGCGAGTCCATGGCCGACTTCGTGGCTTCCCTGGCCCGCCCGCGGGCCGTCATCATCATGGTCAAGGCCGGCGGCCCCACCGACGCGGTCATCGACGAGCTCGTGCCCCTCCTGGAGGAGGGCGACATGATCGTCGACGCCGGCAACGCGCACTTCGCCGACACCCGCCGCCGCGAGCAGGCGCTGCGCGAGCACGGCCTGCACTTCGTCGGCACCGGCGTCTCCGGCGGCGAGGAGGGCGCCCTGCTCGGCCCGAGCATCATGCCCGGCGGCTCCCCGGAGTCGTACCAGACCCTCGGCCCCATGTTCGAGAAGATCTCGGCGAAGGTCGACGGCACCCCGTGCTGCATCCACGTCGGCCCCGACGGCGCCGGGCACTTCGTGAAGATGGTCCACAACGGCATCGAGTACGCCGACATGCAGCTCATCGCCGAGGCCTACGACCTGCTGCGGGCCGGGCTCGGCGCGACCCCGGCCGAGATCGCCGACATCTTCCGCACCTGGAACACCGGCGACCTCGAGTCGTTCCTGATCGAGATCACCGCCGACGTGCTCTCCCAGATCGACGGCGACACCGGCCAGGCCTTCGTCGACATCGTGCTCGACCAGGCCGAGCAGAAGGGCACCGGCCGCTGGACCGTGCAGAGCGCGCTCGACCTGGGCGTGCCGATCACGGGCATCGCCGAGGCGACCTTCGCCCGCTCGCTGTCCGGCCACGCCGACCAGCGCGAGGCCGCCCGCTCCGCCTTCGGCACCGAGGTCGCGGCGCTGGACATCACCGACCGCGACCAGTTCATCGAGGACGTGCGCGCCGCGCTGTACGCCTCGAAGATCGTCGCCTACGCCCAGGGCTTCGACCACATCCAGGCCGGCAGCGAGGAGTTCGGCTGGAACATCGACCGCGGCGCCGTGTCGACGATCTGGCGTGGCGGCTGCATCATCCGCGCCCGGTTCCTCAACCGCATCCGCGAGGCCTACGACGAGAACCCCGGGCTCAAGAGCCTCATGGTCGCGCCGTACTTCGCCGACGCCGTCAACGCCGGCGTGCCGGCCTGGCGCCGGGTCGTGGCCGCGGCCGCCGCGGCGGGCATCCCGACCCCGGCGTTCTCGTCGTCGCTGTCGTACTTCGACGGCCTGCGCGCGCAGCGCCTGCCCGCCTCGCTGATCCAGGGCCTGCGGGACAACTTCGGCGCGCACACGTATCGCCGCACCGACCGCGAGGGCACCTTCCACGTCGAGTGGGCCGGCGACAAGAAGGAGCACAGCGCGTAGTAGTCGCCTGGTCCACGTTCCGCATTCATGGACATGATCGGTTAGGTCGGTCCTGGTACGGTCATGAAAGCGGAGCGAGACCGGGGCCGCGGTCGTCTTGTGGTTGCCGGAGCGCGACGAGGGCTCCGGCAACCGCCGCCGCGGCGGTGAGCCAGAACGCGATCGCATACGCGCCGGTGCGCAACGGCAGCGTGAGCAGCGCGACGGCGACGGCCCCGGCGAGGTACTGCGCGGTGGTCATCGTCGCCCCCGCGGACGACTGCCGCTCGGCGGGCACGTCACGCGCGCCGAGCACGAACATCGCGGTGTAGACGACCCCGTGCGCGGCGCCGCTGACGAGGAGCCCCGGCAGGACGCCGCCGGGGTAGCCGGTCCCGGCGGCCATCGCGAGCCACGCCAGGCTCGCGGCGGCGACGGCGAACCCGCCGCCGAGCGTCCGCGCGGCGCCGAAGCGGCGCACGAGCCGCGCGGTGAGCGAGCTGCCGACCGTGACGAGCGCGGCGAGCGGCAGGAACGCGAGCCCGGCCTCCAGCGGCGCGAAGCCGTCGCGGTCCTGCAGCATCAGCGTCACGACGTAGAACTCCGAGCCGACGCTGGCCATGTAGAGCGCGGCGGCCAGCGACCCCGCCCGCAGCGACGGCGGGCGCAGCCGGGCGGCCGGCCGCACGATCGCCGCCCCCAGCAGCGCCGCGCCCGCCAGCACCGCGACCGCCGCCGGGTCCGACCAGCCGCGCTCGCCCGCCAGCGTCAGGCCCAGGGCCGCGGCGACCGCCGCCGCCGTCGACAGCAGCACCCGCGCCAGCGGCGCCGGCGCGGGGCGGGCCGGCGCCGAGCCCAGCAGCCAGATCGCCGCGCCCGCGGCGCAGGCCAGGGTCACGGGGACGTTCACGAGGAAGGTCCAGCGCCAGCTGTACCGCGTGAGCAGGCCGCCCAGCACGACCCCGGCCGCCAGCCCCGACGCGCCCACGGCGCCCCACACCGACAGCGCGCGCGTGCGTGCCGGACCCGTGAAGCGGGCGCCGATCAGGCCCAGAATCGCCGGTTGCAGCAGCGCCGCGGCCAGGCCCTGCACCCCGCGCGCGGCCAGCAGCAGCGCCCCGGAGCCGGCCAGGCCGCCGGCCAGGCTCGCCGCGCCGAAGAGCAGGGACGCGGTCAGGAACACGCGGCCCGCGCCGAGCCGGTCGCACAGGCGGCCGCCGAGCAGCAGCAGGCCCGCGAACGGCACCGCGTACGCGCTCACCACCCACTGCGCCGCGGCCAGGTCGAGATCGAGCTCGCGGGCGATGGCGGGCAGGGCGACGTACACGATCGAATAGTCGAGGGCGAGCAGGAACTGCGCCGCCGAGAGCACGGCAAGGATCATGCTCGCCATCGTCCGACCCTCACACTAGTGTGAAGGTCAATGCGCATCGGCGAACTTTCCGCGCGCACCGGGACGCCCGCCCGGCTGCTGCGCTACTACGAGGAGCAGGGCCTGCTCGCGCCCGAGCGCCGCGCGAACGGCTACCGCGACTACGGCGAGCACCTCGTGGACCGGGTGCAGCAGATCCGCGGCCTGCTCGAGTCCGGGCTGCCCACGCGCCTGATCAAGAACGTGCTGCCGTGTCTGGACAACCCCTGCGACATTACGATGTCCGATGCCGGGCCCGAGGTGGTCGACCTGCTGCGCCACGAGCGGGACCGCATGGACGCCCGGATCGCCTGCCTGAGCCGCAACCGTGACGCCATCGACGCGTACCTGGCGAAAGTGACCCGACCCATGAGCGATCCCCGCGTGACCGTCGCCACCGCCGCCGACCGGGAAGCGGTCGTGGCCACCTTCGTGGCCGCGTTCGCCGCGGACCCGGCCCTGCGCTGGTTCCTGCCCGACGACGCCACCTACCCCGCCGAGGCGGCCGCGATGGCGGGCTCGCTGTTCGACCTGCGCGTCGGGCACGGCACGGTGTGGGTCGCCGACGGCGGCGCGGCGGTCGCGATGTGGGACCCGCCGAGGTCCCCGGCCGGCCCCGGCGTCGAGCACCCGCCCCAGGCCGGGCGCTTCGGGCGCTACCAGTCCATCGTGCACACCAAAATGCCACAGACGCCGCATTGGTACCTCGGGGTGCTCGCATCGCACCCCGAGCACCGCGGTCGCCGGCTCGGCCGCGCCGCGATGGCCGCCGGGCTCGCGCGCGCGGCCGCCGACGGGCTGCCGGCCTACCTGGAGACCTCGAATCCGGGCAACGTCGAGGTGTACCGCTCGGCCGGCTTCGGCGTCGTCGAGTCGCTGCACGTCGACGAGCTCCCGGTATGGATCATGAAGTGCGACGGAGAAAGTCGTCGAACGACGTCGTGAGCTGCGGCCCGAGCGGCTCGGGCGCCTCGGCGATCGGCGCGCGGGCCGCCACCAGCGCGGCCAGGTCGGCCCCGGCGCGCCGGACGCGCTCGTGCAGCGTGTCCCGCCCGCCGGTCGCCCAGTCCTCGGTCGCCGCGAACACCGCGGTGGGCGCGACGACCGCGTGCAGGTAGGCGAACATCGGCCGCAGCGCGTGCTCCAGCGCGAGCGAGTGCCGCGCGGTGCCGCCGGTCGCGCCGAGCAGGACCGGCTTGCCGCGCAGCACGTCGTCGTCGAGCACGTCGAAGAACGACTTGAACAGCCCGCTGTACGACGCGTTGAAGATCGGCGTCACCGCCACGAGCCCGTCGGCCCCCGCGACGGCGTCGATGACCTCCTTGAGCGCCGGCGACGGGAACCCGGTGAGCAGGTGGTCGGTGATGTCGTGGGCCACGGCGCGCAGCTCGAACGTGCGCACCGCGGCGTCGTCCAGCCCGTCGGCCACGGCGGTGGTGAGCCGGTCGGCCAGCAGCCGGGTGGACGACGGCTGGCCGAGCCCGGCGCTGATCGCGACGATCGAGCGAGTGGTCATGGCTAGGCGTCCACCTTCTGCGCGGCGGCCTTCAGGGACTCGTGGGTGGGCGCGTCCGGCACGTGCGCGGGGCGGCCGATCGCGAACTCCTTGCGCAGCACGGGCACGACCTCCTCGCCGAGGATGTCCAGCTGCTCCAGCACCGTCTTCAGCGGCAGGCCCGCGTGGTCGAGCAGGAACAGCTGGCGCTGGTAGTCGCCGACGTACTCGCGGAAGCCCAGCGTGCGGTCGATGACCTCCTGCGGGCTGCCGACCGTCAGCGGGGTCTGCGCCGAGAAGTCCTCCAGCGACGGGCCGTGCCCGTAGACGGGGGCGTTGTCGAAGTAGGGCCGGAACTCGTTCTTGGCGTCCTGGGAGTTCTTGCGCATGAACACCTGCCCGCCGAGGCCGACGATGGCCTGGTCGGCGGAGCCGTGGCCGAAGTGCTCGAAGAGCTTGCGGTAGAGCTCGACCATTTGCTGCGTGTGCTCCTTCGGCCAGAAGATGTGGTTGGCGAAGAAGCCGTCACCGTAGTACGCGGCCTGCTGCGCGATCTCCGGCGTGCGGATCGAGCCGTGCCAGACGAACGGCGGCACCCCGTCCAGCGGCCGCGGCGTGGCCGTGAACCCCTGCAACGGCGTGCGGAACTCGCCCTGCCAGTCCACGACGTCCTCGCGCCACAGCCGGCGCAGGAGCGCGTAGTTCTCGAACGCGAGGTCGACGCCCTTGCGGATGTCCTGGCCGAACCACGGGTACACCGGCCCGGTGTTGCCGCGGCCCATCATGAGGTCCACGCGCCCGTCGGCGAGATGCTGCAGCATCGCGTAGTCCTCGGCGATCTTCACCGGGTCGTTGGTCGTGATGAGCGTGGTCGCGGTGGACAGCAGGAGGCGCTCGGTCTTCGCCGCGATCCACCCGAGCATGGTGGTCGGCGAGCTCGGCACGAACGGCGGGTTGTGGTGCTCGCCCATCGCGAACACGTCGAGCCCGACCTCTTCGGCCTTGAGCGCGATCGTCGTCATCGCCTTGACCCGCTCGGCGTCGGTCGGCACCCGCCCCGTCGTGGGGTCCTGCGTCACGTCACCGACGGTGAACACACCGAACTGCATTTCGAACGCCACCTTCACTGCGGACCCGGGCGGCTCCCCGGCCTCTGCGCGCTACAACATAGCTGACTTGTCAAACATTCCGCCAGTGAACAATCAACTTCCATGACTTCCCGCCGGACCGCGCGGCCGTTAGGGCGATCAGCGAGGTGGCCGACCGTTCTGTGTCCTGATGTGTGCGAACGGCACGTCTGTCCGGGGGCTGCGGGTCAGTTGCCCGCGCTCCCGTAGCGGCGCAGGCCCCGCGCGAAGATCCAGCCCGCGACGGCCAGGCAGTACGCGGCGACCAAGGGGGTCAGCAGGCCGACCCACGCGTGGCCGTGGCCGAGCAGGTAGCTGACCGGGAAGAAGCTCACGAACGCGAAGGGCAGCGCGAAGCCCAGCGCGGCCTTGAGCGCCCACGGGTACACGCTCAGCGGGAACCGGGCCAGGTCGCCGGCCTGGTGCACGGCCATGGCGAAGAGCGGGCTCGGGCTCTGCATCCAGAACGAGGCCGCGTTCGTGGCCAGGTTGATCGCCACCTTGACGGCGATCGCGGAGAGCAGGACGACCAGGCCGAGCAGCACGCGGGCGGCCGACCACTCCACGTCCACATGTGCCAGTGCGGAGCCGAGCATGAGGGCGCCGGTGACGATGTTGGACAGGCCGTACCAGCCAGCCGAGCTGCACCGCCACCAGGAGCAGGGCGTGGCGGCCCGAGGCCTGGCCGACGAAGATGAGCGCGGGCGTGGACGTGAGGCCGGCGAACGGTGACCACTGCGCCGCGGTGGCCAGCCAGCCCGGGAAGTACGCCAGCGGGACGAGGGCGCCTGAGAGCAGCCCCGTGATCGCCTGGCGGGCCCACAGCACGCCGACGAAGTTCTGCGTCCAGAAGCAGGCGAGCGTCGAGACGTACACGACGATGAACTTCAGCGGCACCAGCAGCACCATGCTGAGGGCGAACAGGGCCAGCTCGGGGCCGGGCGGCAGGTCCGGCGGACCACTGACCACAATGGACACCGTGGTCACCAGGGCGACCACGGCGACCTCGATCCACACGCCGCCGAGCGTCTCCCACAGCCGCGCGCGCTGGTAGTCCACCGGCTTGACCAGGTCGAGCGCGACGAGCCCGGACTGGATGCGGTGCGACATGCGGAAGTCGACGAAGGTGCCGACCAGCGCGCCGGACGCGAAGGCGACGAGCAGGTAGCTGCGCCTGGCCCGCGGTCATCGCGAACCGGTCGAAGCGGACCGAGAACTGCACCGGCGTCTCGCCCGGCTCCACGGTCGCGCCGGGGAGGGCGGTTCGCAGGGTTTCCAGTGGTACCGCCGAATCGGCCTCCACATTGAGGATCCGCTCGCGCGCGAAGGCGTCCTTCACCGCCTCGAGGTCGCCGTCGAAGATGATCCGGCCCGAGTCGATGATGACCAGGCGGCGGCAGAAGCCCTCGATGTCGCCGAGGTCGTGGCTGGTGAGCATCACCGTGGTGCCGGCGTCGCGGACGGTGCGGAAGAACTCGCGGACGCGGTCCTTCACGGCGAGGTCGAGGCCGATGGTGGGCTCGTCGAGGTACACCACCGGCGGCGCGTGCAGCAGCGCGGCGGCGAGGTCGGCGCGCATCCGCTGGCCGAGTGAGAGCTTGCGCCCGAGCACGGGCAGCACCTCGCCGAGGTCGAGCACCTCGTCGAAGCGGGCGAGGCGGCGGCGGTACGTGCCGTGGTCGATCCCGTAGATGTCGCGCAGCACGGCGAGCGACTCCGACACCGGCAGGTCCCACCACAGCTGGGTCCGCTGGCCGAAGAGCACGCCGATGCGGTGCGACACCGCGATGCGGTCCTTGCGCGGGCTGAGCCCGTCGATGCGGACCTCGCCCGAGGTCGGCACCATTAACGGTGGTAGCGGAAGGGCCACGATCCGGGGCCTTCGCGGCGGTACTGTCGGCGGCGTGAGCGAACTCGGGCTGTTCCTGCGCACGCGCCGGGCCGCGGTCAAGCCCGCCGACGTGGGGCTGCCCACCGGTCCCCGCCGCCGCACGCCGGGCCTGCGCCGCTCCGAGCTCGCGGCGCTGGCCGGGGTCAGCGCCGAATACGTCACGCGGCTGGAGCAGGGCCGCGACCGCCACCCGTCGCCGCCGGTGCTCTCGGCGCTCGCGGAGGCGCTGCGGCTGACGCCGTCCGAGCGGGTCCACCTGCATCGGCTGACCAAAGCCGCGGACCCCGGGTTCACGTGCCGCGGGCCCCGGGCCACGCCGCCGGTGACCGTCCGGCCGGCGGTGCGGGCGCTGCTGGACCGGCTCGACCCCGCCCCCGCCGCGATCCTCAACCGGCTCGGCGACCTCGTGGCCCGCACGGCCGCCTTCGAGCTGCTGGCCCGCCCGCTGGGGCTGCTCGACGCGGCGCCGCCGAACCTGACCCGCTTCGTGCTGACCGACCCGCGCGCCCGGGCCGCCTTCCCCGACTGGGAGCACGTCGCCGACGAGCAGGTGGCGGCGCTCAAGCACGGCCCGTTCCGCGCCGACCCGGCGGTGGCCGCGCTGGCCGACGAGCTGACCGTCGTCGCGGGCGACGCGTTCACCACGCGGGTGGGCGCGATCCCGGGCCTGCCGCGCGCCTCCGGCATCCTGCGCCTGGCCCACCCGTCGGCCGGGCCGCTGCGGCTGGCCTTCGAGACCCTCGACCTGCCGGCCGACGACGACCAGCGGCTGCTCGTCTACCTGCCCGCCGACCCGGCCACGGAGGCGGCTGTGGACCGGCTCGTGACCGCGCCGCAACCGGGGCTGCGGCTGGTGCCCGGCGGCCTGTAGACCGGCCTCAGTTCGACCGGCCTCAGTTCCGGGGGCGCAGGGAGGACCAGGTGGCCGCGGCCACGACGAGCATCAGCGCGCCGCCGAGGCCGAGGCCGGCCCGGGGCGAGAGCTGGGCGACGGCCCCGGCGGCGAGCCCGGTGAGCGGGTTGGCGCCGGGCAGCGCCATGGCCCAGATGCCCATGACGAGGCCGCGCAGCCCCGGGGCGGCCGCGAGCTGCACGAGCGTGTTCGCGGTCGCGACGAGCCAGATCGAGCAGAAGCCGACGATGGCCATGCCGGCAAAGGCACCCGCGGGGACGGGGGTCAGGCTGGTGGCGAGGACGGCCAGCGCGGTGGCGAGGGCCAGGAGGCGCACGACCCGGGGCGACGGGGTGCCGTGGGTGCTCGCGGCCATGAAGGCGCCCGGGAGGGCGCCGAGGCCGAAACAGGCCGTGAGCGCGCCGTAGCCGCCTCCGCCCAGGTGCAGGACGCTCGTGGCGAACAGCGGGGTCGTGACGCCGAGGTTGAACACCATGCCGCTGACGGCGGCCAGGACGACGCAGGCCAGGATCGCGGGATCGCGCCGGACGGCGGCCAGGCCGGCGCGGGTCCGGTGGCCCGGGGGCGCCGCGCGGGCGGGCTCTCGGCGGGCCGGGTGCACGCGGAAGCGGACCAGCAGGACGGCGACCGGCACGTAGGTCAGGGCGTTGAAGAGCAGGCACGCCGCGACGCCGGCCGTCGCCAGCAGGACGCCGCCCGCCGCCGGGCCCAGGGCCCGCGATGCGTTCAGGACGACCTCGTACAGGCCCACGGCGCTGGTGATCCTCGCGGGGCCGACGAGCTCGAAGACGTAGACCTGGCGGGCCGGCTGGTCCAGCGCGAACACCACGCCGTTGAGGGCGCTGAAGGCGAACAGCATCCACAGGCGGATGCCGCCGGTGGCGATGAGGACGGCCTGGGCGGCGGCCAGCGCGGCGAAGGCGACGTTGGTGGCGAGCAGGAGCCGGCGGACGTCGATGCGGTCGGCCAGGGCGCCGGCCCAGGCGCCGCCGAAGAGGGTCGGCAGGAACATCAGGGCGGTGATGAGGGCGATGTCGACGGCGCTGCCGCTGATCTGCAGGACCAGCCAGGACTGGGCCACGGCGGAGGTCATCGAGCCGGACGACGAGAAGATCTGGCTCAGGAACCAGGCGCGGTACCGGCGGTCCCGCAGCGACTCGAACGCGCGCACTAGCCGGTTACCGGACGTTTGCTCGGAACCGATCGAATTGAGCGTCGCGGTCATGTGCCATACGCTATGAACGGCCGGACCGGGTGCAGTATCGGCCGTTCGTTTTTGTCGTATCCGATCGAATCGAGGGAGCCGTGATGCGGGCGGTGCAGCGGCGGGTGGTCGCGTATCTCGGGCAGGCCGGCGAATGTAGCCGGGCCGAGCTGGGCGAGGCGCTCGGGCTGCCCAAGGGGACCGTCGCCGGGGTCGTCGCCGGGCTCGTCGAGCTCGGGATCGTGGTGGAGCGCCCGGCCGCCCCGGGCCCGCGGGCGGCCGGGCGGCCGGCCCGGGTCGTGGCGCTCGCCGGGGCCGGGGCCGCCGTCGGCGTGGTCACCGTCGCCTCCGGCCGGGTGCGGGTCAGCGTGGCGACGCTGCGGGGGGAGGTGCTCGGGGCCGCCGAGGGCGTGCTGGAGCCGACCGCCGGCCAGGCGACGGCCGTCGAGGTGTTCGCCGGGCTGATCGAGTCGGCCGCGGCCCGGGCCGGGGCAGGGCTTGTCACGGGGCTCGTCGCGGTCGTCGTCGGGGTCGGCTCGCCGGTGCCGCCGCCCGGGGGCCGGGGCAGCGGCGGGGCCGGGCGGCGGTGGGAGTTCGTGCCGGTCTGGCTCGACGGCGCGCTGGCGGCGGCGGTCCGGGCCCGGACCGGGGTCGAGGCGCTCGTGGAGAACGACGCCAACCTCGCGGCGCTGGGCGAGTGGCGGTTCGGGGCGGGGCGCGGGCGCAGCGACGTCGTGCTGCTCAAGCTGGGGGAGCGGGCCGTCGGGGCCGGGCTCATCCTCGGGGGCCGGCTGATCCGGGGCCGCGGCGGGTTCGCCGGCGAGCTGGCGCACGTGCAGGTCCGCGCCGACGGGCCGGTCTGCTCGTGCGGGGGCCGGGGCTGCCTGCTGCACGCGATCTCGACCGAGCTGCTGGAGCTCGCGCAGCCCGCCTATGACGAGCGGCTGACCTTCGCGAGCGTGCTGCGCCTCGCCGCCGCCGGGGACATCGGGCTGCAGCGGCTGCTCGCGGACGTCGGGCGGCTGGCCGGGCGGCCGCTGGCCGACCTGTGCACGCTGCTCGACCCGGAGATCGTGGTCGTGGACGGGTCCGTCGGGGCCGCCGGGGCGCACATCGTGCACGGGGTGGCCGAGACCATCGAGCGGCATGCCAGCCCGGCGATGGCGGCCGCCGTCGTCGCGGGGGAGCTGGCCGAGCGGGCCGACGTGTTCGGGGCGGCGGCCCTGCTGCGCCACGAGTGGAGCCGCTCCGAGGTCTAGGCGGACACCTCCGTCAGAGAGCGCTCCCTGGTCGTACAACCGCAGCCCACAGCCCTTGACCTGGCTTGGAGAGCGCTCTCCGATTCCGGGTGAGCCATTGACAGGGTTTCAGCGAGGGGTCATTGTGGCTTCCTGAGAGAGCGCTCTCTCAACTCCGCCGTAACACCCCCGCCACGAAGGAGTCACCCATGGACTGGTCGGTCTCCGCCCCCGGCCATCGATCCGTAAGGTTCACAGACCACAACCGCCCGAGTAGGCGCACCATGCGCTACGGCATCATCGCGCTCGCGGTGTTCGCCATGCTCACGGCGTACATCACCGTCGTCGTCACCCGCGCCAACGCCGCCGAGACCCTGTTGTCGCAGGGCAAGCCGACGACCGCCTCCTCGGCCGAGAGTGCGGCCACCCCCGCCTCGAGCGCGACCGACGGCGACGCCGGCACGCGCTGGTCGAGCGCCTTCTCGGTGCCGCAGTGGTTGCAGGTCGACCTCGGCTCCCAGCAGTCGATCACCCGGATCGGGCTGAACTGGGAGGCCGCGTACGCCACGGCCTTCACCATCCAGACCTCCAACGACGCCGCCACCTGGACGAACATCTACTCGACCACCACGGGCGCCGGCGGCAGCGCCGTCAGCCTGAGCGTGACCGGCAGCGGCCGCTACGTCCGGCTCAACGCGACCGCCAAGAGCACCCAGTACGGCATCTCGCTCTGGGAGTTCCAGGTCTTCGGCGGCTCGCCGAGCACGCCCGGCAGCTGCGGCGCCGCCAACGCCGCGCAGGGCAAGACGGCCACCGCGTCCTCGACCGAGAACGCGGGCACCCCGGCCTCGTCCGCCGTGGACGGCAACAACGGCACCCGCTGGTCCAGCGCCGCCAGCGACCCGCAGTGGCTGCAGGTCGACCTCGGCTCGGTGCAGTCGGTCTGCGGCGTCACGCTGAACTGGGAGACCGCCTACGCGACGGCGTTCCAGATCCAGACGTCGACCAACGGCACCACCTGGACGACCATCTACACGACCACGACCGGTACCGGCGGGGTGCAGAACCTCAACGTCACCGGCAGCGGCCGCTACGTGCGGATGAACGGCACCGCGCGGGCCACGCAGTACGGCTACTCGCTGTGGGAGTTCCAGATCCGCGTCGGCGGCACCGTGTCGACCACCAACGACACCCCGAGCTCGCCGAGCCCGACGCCCAGCACCAACCCGGGCAACGCGGTGCTGCTGTCCTACAAGAAGCCGGCCGTCGCGTCGACCTCGCAGAACGACAGCAACTGCAACCCGTGCACGCCGGACAAGGCCTTCGACAACGACCCGGCGAGCCGCTGGGCCACCAGCCCCGACAACGGCTGGGTCGACCCGGGCTGGATCTACGTCGACCTCGGCGCGCAGGCCCACATCACCCAGGTCGTCCTGCAGTGGGACCCGGCCTACGCGGTGTCGTACCAGATCCAGACCTCCAACGACGCCGCCAACTGGACGAACATCTACTCGACCACGACGGGCAAGGGCTTCAAGGAGACCCTGACCGTCAACGGCAACGGCCGCTACGTGCGGATGTACGGCACCCAGCGCTCCAACGGCTACGGCTACTCGCTGTGGGAGTTCAAGGTGTACGGCACCGGCGGCGCCCCGACCCAGCCCCCGGCCCCGCCCGCGGACCCGATCTTCCCGGCCACCAACCTGGTCTGGAGCGACGAGTTCAACACCGGCACCAACGTCGACACGACCAAGTGGCACGTCGACCCGGGCACCGGCCAGAACGGCGAGATCCAGTACTACTCCAACCTGAGCAACACCAGCATCCAGGGTGGCTCGCTGGTCATCGAGGCCCGCAAGGAGACCGCGGGCGGGCGTGACTACACCTCCGGCCGCATCAACACCAGCACCAGCTTCACCACGCAGTACGGCCGCGTCGAGGCCCGGATCAAGGTGCCGAAGGGCAACGGCCTCTGGCCCGCGTTCTGGATGATGGGCGCCGACTTCCTGCAGGGCCGCCCGTGGCCGTACAACGGCGAGATCGACATCATGGAGATCCTCGGCAAGAGCACCACGGACGTGTACTCGACGCTGCACGCGCCGGCGTACAACGGTGGCGGCGGCTACGGCCAGAAGCTCACCACCGTGGACCTGTCGCTGGACTACCACGTGTACTCGGTCGAGTGGGACAGCAAGCACATGACGTTCCGCGTCGACAACACCGTGATCCTCGTCGCCAACAAGGACACGGTCGAGTCGACCCGGGGCCCGTGGGTCTACGACCACCAGTTCTACCTGATCCTCAACCTGGCCGTGGGCGGTGACTTCCCCGGCCCGATCGACGCCAGCACGCCGTTCCCGTCGCGGATGTACGTCGACTACGTCCGCGTCTACAAGTAAGAAGCCGGCCGCGGGTGGACGTGACGAACGGGTCCGTCCACCCGCGGCTCCTCATCGCGACGGGGCACGATCTACCGTGACAACCATGACGGGCAGCGACTCGCGACCGCCCACCCTCGAGCAGGTCGCCAACTACGCCGGAGTGTCACGCGCCACGGTGTCCCGGGTCATCAACGGTGTCTCCACCGTCGACCCGGAACTGCGCCGCACGGTCGAGCGGGCCATCGCCGCGACCGGGTACGTGCCGAACCTGGCCGCCCGATCGCTGGTCACCGGCCGTACGGACTCGATCGCGCTGGTCGTGTCGGAGCCGGAGAACCGGGGGTACTCCACCCCGTTCCTGACGCGCATGTTCACCGACCCGTTCCTGGGCCGCGTGACCGCCGGCGCCCAGGAGGTGCTCCGGCCGCTGGGCATCCACCTGGTCATCTTCCTGGCCGACCCGCCCGCGCGCCCGCATCTGCAGCGGTACCTCCGCCAGGGCCACGTCGACGGGGCGCTGCTCATCTCCAGCCACGTCGACGACCCGCTCCCGGCCCAGCTGGTCGAGCTCGGCATCCCCGTCGTGCTCTCGTGCCGCCCGGGGCACCCGGTGACCATCAGTTACGTGGACGTCGACCAGCGCGCCGGGGTGCAGCTCGCCGTCGACCACCTCGCCGGCCTCGGCCGCCGCTGCCTGGCCACCGTCACCGGCCCGCTCGACATGCCGGCCGCGCAGGACCGCCTCGCCGCGTTCGAGGAGGCCGTCAAGGCCCACGGCCTCACGCCGCGGCACATCGAGGGCGACTTCACCCGCTCCGGCGGCGAGCGCGCCGCGGCCCGCCTGCTCGCCGAGCACCCCGACGTCGACGGAGTCTTCGTCGCCAACGACCTCATGGCCGACGGCGCCCTGCGGGTGCTGCAGGAGGCCGGGCGGCGGGTGCCGGAGGACATCGCGGTGATCGGGTTCGACGACAGCACCGCCGCGCTCGAGTGCCACCCGCCGCTCACGACCGTCCGCCAGCCGGTCGAGGAGATGGCCGGGGAGATGGCGCAGCTGCTGATGACCCGCATCCGCGAGCCGCAGCGCACGCCGCGCTCGGTCATCTTCAACCCCGAGCTGATCGTCCGCGCCTCGGCGTAGCTTTTTCGCGCTCGCCACCGCGGAGGCCGGGATTCCTGGCGGGAGCGACGGTCCGGACCACCGCGGACCCGAGCCATGGAAAATAACGGGACGGCGGGGAACCCGGCGTTCGGCCATACTGCACCCCGTGCGAACGCGAATCTTGAGCAGTTCGATAGCGATAGCGATGACGGTGGCGGCGGCATCGGTCGCGGTGACGGGCGCGAGCCCGGCCGCGGCCGCCGCGGCCCCCCGGATGATCATTTATGTGGCGGGCACCGCGCCCGGCAGCACGACCGTGCTCGACCAGGCCACCGGCCGGGACGTCAACACCATCGCGGCCGGCGGCGGGTCCGGGGAGATCGCGCTGGTGCCGCAGTGGAGCCGTGGCTACATCGCCGACTCCGGCGGCAACAAGGTGACCGTGTTCGGCACCGCCGACAGCTCGCCCTCGGGGACCATCGCGGTCGGCGCGCAGCCGCACGGCGTGGCCGTCGCGCCCGGCATCCGCCGCGTCTACGTCGCCGAGTTCGGGGCCGACACGGTGTCCGTGATCGACGCCCAGCTCAACAGGGTCGCCGCGACCGTCACCGTCGGGGCCGCGCCGCAGGGCGTCGCGGTCGCGCCGGACGAGCGGCACCTGTACGTCACCACCGCCGACGCCGTGGTCGTGGTCGACACCGCCACGAACGCGGTCACCGGGCGCATCCCCGTCGCGCGGCCCTACAGCATCGCGGTCACGCCGGACGGGTCCCGGGCGTACGTGACCGGCTGGACGTCCGGCACCGTGTCGGTCATCGACACGGCCGCCAACACCGTCACCGCCACGGTCGCGGTCGGCACCAAACCCTACGACGTGGCCCTCACGCCCGACGGCCGGCGCGCCTACGTCACGAACTGGGGCACGAGCTCGGTGTCGGTGCTCGACACCGCCGCGAACACGGTCTCGGCCACGATCACCGGGATCGCGCACCCCTACGGCGTCGACGTCACGCCCGACGGGGCGAAGGCGTACGTCACCGCCGGCGACACCACCGGCACCGTGACCGCGATCGACACCGCCACCGGCACCGCGTCGACGGCGGCGACCCTCGGCCGCGGCGTGCTCGGCATCGCGACCGGCCTCGTCGAGCCGGCGCTGCCCCGGCCCCTGCTGGACGTCTCCCGCGGCGACCCGGCCGGGTTCGGCGGGCAGGTCCGGGTCCAGGGCACCGGGTACATGACCCTCGCCCGCATCGCCTCGTACTCCTTCGACTTCGGCGACGGCACCGTCGTCACCGGGCCGGACCAGGTGGTCTTCCACACCTACGCGCACGGCGGCGACTACACCATCACCGTCGTGGCCACCGACGTCCTCGGGCACACCGGCACCGCCTCCCAGCCGATCCAGGTGACGCCCTTCGTCAAGTCGATGGGCCTGATGGCGCGCAGCAACCTGCGGTACGTGAGCGCGGAGGGGGCCGGCGCGTCGCCCGCGGTCGCCAACCGCACGGAGATCGGGGCGTGGGAGGGCTTCGAACTCATCGACGCCGGCCGGGGCGACGTCGCCCTGCGAGCCAAGGTCAACGGGCTGCTGCTCGGGGTGAACCCGACCGTCGGCAACCGGCTCATCGCCTTCGGCCGCGCCGAGGCGGGGATCGGCGCCGCGTTCCGGTTCCAGCTCGTGACCGGGGCCGACGGCACGCTCAGCCTGCTGTCGAGGCTGAACGGCAAGTACGTCACCAGCAACGCCGGCACCGCCCCGCTCGCCGCCGACCGCGCCGAGATCGGCCCGTGGGAGCAGTTCTGGTTCACCTACAACGTGGACGCCGCGGCGCTCAACCAGTCCCTCTGGCTGCAGGCCCAGGTGAACCAGCGGTACGTCACGGCCGACGCGGGCGGCGCCCAGCCGCTGATCGCCAACCGCCTGCAGATCGGCCCGTGGGAGAGGTTCGACCTGATCGACGCCGGCGACGGCTGGGTCGCGCTGTACTCGCGGGCCAACGGGCGCTTCGTCACCGCCGAGAACGGCGGCAACGCGGCCCTGATCGCCAACCGCACCACCATCGGCGCCTGGGAGAAGTTCAAGCCGGTGCGGACGGCGAGCGGCAAGTGGGCGCTGCTGGCCGGCGCCAACGGCAAGTACGTCACCGCGGAGAACGGTGGCAACTCGCCGTTGATCGCCAACCGCACGCAGGCCGGGGCGTGGGAGGAGTTCGCCGGCCTCGTCTAGGGCTCGCCTAGACCAGGCCGCCCATCAGAGGGTCGCTGATCGAGGGCGCGCCGTCCTCGACGTGGCCCGCATACTCCACCGCGAACCCGGGGTCACCCGGGATCGTGATCGTGATGCCGTACCAGCCGTGGCTGCGGGCGAGGCGGAAGTCGACCGAACGGGTCTCGCCCGCCCGCAGCGCCACGCGGGCGTGGCGGCCGGTGTAGTGGTCCGCCGTCTCGACCTCGGCACGGTAGGAGCTCCGGTTCGCCAGCTCCAGCACCACGCCGTGCTCGTCGTAGCGGACGCGCGCCGTCACGCCCGGGTGACGCGGCCCGGCGGCGAAGCGGCGGAAGAAGCCGTTCGGCCCGTGGACCGACAGGTCGTAGCCCCGGTCCGCGGGCCACACGTCGGTCACCTGCTTGGCCGGCTCCACGGTGTACGTCCGCGGCGCGATCGACGGATCGGTCGAGCGGACCTGGTAGACGCCCGTCGCGGTGCCCGCGTTGCGGAAGTCCACGGCGAAGGCTCCGGCGGACGGGCGGCCGTCGGCGTGCAGCGCGTACGGCAGCGCGCGGGCGGGCCGCACCCCGCGCTCCTGGGCCGGCAGCCGGCCGCCGACCGGCGGGACCGGCACCTCGTCGGGCCGGCGGGTCAGGTCCGCCGGCTTCAGGTCGCCGGTGCCGGGCAGGTCCACGCGGCGCGACGCGTTCGGGGTCTTGAAGTCGAACGCGGAGGTCAGGTCGCCGGTGACGGCCCGGCGCCACGGGGTGATGTTCGACTCGACGAGGTCGGGCCGCCCGTGGCCGAAGCGGCGCTCCAGGAACCGGATGAGCGACGTGTGGTCGAACAGCTCCGAGTTGACCCAGCCGCCCCGCGTCCACGGCGACACGATGATCATCGGTACCCGCACGCCCAGCCCGTACGGGCCCGCCGGGTGGTCGGCCGAGCCGGGGTAGATCTCGTTCGTCACCGGGACCGTGGACAGGCCCTCGGCCCGGGTCGCGGGCGGGGTCGGCGGGACGAGGTGGTCGAAGAAGCCGCCCTCCTCGTCGTACGTGATGAACAGGGCCATCTTCGACCACACCTCGGGGTGCGCGGCCAGGATGTCGATGACCTGGGAGACGTACCAGGTGCCGTAGTCCGGCTCCCAGTTCGGGTGCTCGGTGTACGCCTCCGGCGCCACGATCCAGGAGACCTGCGGCAGCCTCCCGGCGGCGACGTCGGCGCGGAAGTCGGCCAGCAGCGCGTCGGGGCTGCGGCCCTGCTTGTTGATCTCGGTACCGGTCTTGGCCTTCGCCAGCGGGCTGCCCGGGGCGGCGTTCTGGTACTGGTGGAAGTACAGCAGCGAGTTGTCCCCGTAGTTGCCGATGAACGGGTCGCTCGTCCAGCCCCAGAAGCCCTCGGCGGTCAGGCCCAGCCCGACGTCCTGGTACACCTTCCAGGAGACCCCGGCCCGCTCGAGCCGCTCGGGGTAGGTCGACCAGTCGTAGCCGGCCTCGGCGTTGGTGATCACCGGGCCGCCGGCCTTCCCGTCGTTGCCGACCCATCCCGTCCACATGTGGTACCGGTTGGGGTCGGTCGGCCCGAGCAGCGAGCAGTGGTAGTTGTCGCACACCGTGAACGCGTCGGCGAGCGCGTACTGGTAGGGCAGGTCCTTGCGGGTGTGATGGGTCATCGTGGTGACGCCCTTGTTCGGCACCCAGCCGTCGTACTTCCCCCGGTTCCAGGCACCGTGGGTGTCGTTCCACCCGTGCGGCGGGTCGGGCAGGAACGTCTTGCCCATGTCGCGCACCTCGGGCCGGAACGGCAGCACCTCGCCGGCCCCGTCCGGCTGGTGGAACACGCTGCGCCCGTCGGGGTGCCGCGCCGGGTGCGGGTCGGCGAACCCGCGCACGCCCCGCATGGTGCCGAGGTAGTGGTCGAACGAGCGGTTCTCCTGCATCAGGAAAATGACATGCTCAACGTCCTCGATGGACCCGTGGCGGTCGTGGGCCGGGATGCGCAGTGCCTGCTCGAACGGCAACGGCACCGCGGCGGCCGCCGCCATCTGCAGAAATGTACGACGATCGACGTTTGCCATGGTTCCGGACGCTAGGCCCGGAGCCCGACATCGAGGCGTCCGGCGACTGCGCGCCCGATTGCCGGTCGGTGAACGCGGGCCCCGCCCTGCACGCGCTCCCGCCGGCGCTCGGCGGCTGGGCCGTCAGCAGGTCGAGTGGAACAGGCCGGCCACCGCGGCGGTGTCCACGAGCTCGTTGTAGAGCGCGACGGCCTCCGAGGTCTCCGCGACGTGCACCTCGACGCCGTGCTCCTCCAGCAGCGCCAGGGTCGCCGGGGCGACGCCGAGGCGTTCCTCCATGCCGCGCGACAGCACGATCACCGTCGCGCCGGCCTCGAGGAGCTCCTCGACGTCCGCCGGCTGGGTGCCGGGGGAGTGGCGGGTGCCGGTCTCGTCCCAGTCCCACGCGCGGGCGCCGCCGGGCCAGAGCTTGGCGTCCTTGAACTCGCCGTGGCCGTCCACGGTGATCGAGCCCCACGAGATGGAGAGGATCCGGGGCGAGCGCGTCGTCATCGGGTTTGCTCCGGCCGGAGGAGGGAACCATGCCCGGCCCACGCTACAGCGACCGCCGAGTGAAAGGTTGTATAGAGGAACCATGCGACTTTCGATCTGGCCGGGAGCGGGACAGCGGTACGACGACATCCTCGACATGGCGAGGCACGCCGAGGCGACCGGGTGGGACGGCGTGTATGTGGCCGACCACTTCATGCCCAACGCCGGGCCGGGGCGTGACCCGGACGGGCCGACGCTCGAATGCGGGACGCTCGCGGCCGCGCTGGGGGCCGCGGTGCCGCGGGTGCGGATCGGGACGCTGGTGTACGGCAACACGTACCGCCACCCCGCCGTCCTCGCCAACATGGCCGTGACCGCCGACCACGTGACCGGCGGCCGGTTCACCCTCGGCGTGGGGGCCGGGTGGCAGGTCAACGAGCACGAGCAGTACGGCATCGAGCTGCCGCCGGTGAAGCAGCGCCTGGACCGGTTCGTCGAGGCGCTCGAGGTGCTGCACGGGCTGCTGCGCCGGCCGAGCACGACGTTCGCGGGCGAGTATTACCAGCTCACCAACGCCGTGTGCAATCCCAAGCCGGTGCAGGACCCGCTGCCGATCCTCGTCGGCGGGGGCGGGGAGCGGCGGATGCTGGGGATCGTCGCGCGCTACGCCGACATCTGGAACACCTGGGGCCGGCCCGACGTGATCGCGCACAAGTCCGCGGTGCTCGACGAGTTCTGCGCGAAGCAGGGCCGCGACCCGCGCGCGATCGCCCGCACGGCCCAGGCGCTCGTGGTCGCCGACGGGCCGCTGCCGGAGGTGCACTTCCCGGTCATCGGCGGCTCCCCGGGCGCGCTGGCCGACGCGCTCGCCGAATACCGCGCCGGCGGCCTCGACGAGTTCATCGTGCCCGACGGCCTGTTGGGCCGGGGCGCGGAGCGGCTCAAGGCGATGGACACGATCCTGGCCGTAGGCCGCGCGGCGTGAGCCGTAGGCCTCGCGGCGTGAGGCGTCGGCCGTGCCGTATGAGCGTCAGCCGCGGGGCGTGAAGGTCAGCACGCGGTAGTTGAGCAGGCCGTTGAGCAGGCACCACTGCAGCGCGTCGCCGCCGGAGAGCATCTTCCAGTATTCGCCCGACAGCCGCAGCGGGCGACCGGCGGCGACGAGCGCGGCGATGAACCGGTCGCGCGGGCGGCGCAGCTCCAGGTAGGGCGTGAGGTCCACGTCGCCGGTCAGCTCCAGGCCGTGCCCGGCGGCCGCGGCGCGGACCTGCTCGACGGTCAGCAGCGAGCCGACCCGCCAGCCGTCGCGGAACTCGGCCAGCCGCCTCGCCTCGCGGGGCGGGGCCGCGGGCGCGGCGGGCGACAGGAAGTCGTCGCACACGAGCAGCCGCCCGCCCGGCCGCAGCACCCGGGCGGCCTCGCGGAAGTAGCCGGCCGCGTCGGGGCTGTGCAGGAACGCCTCGATCGAGAACACGACGTCCGCGGTGGCGTGCAGATCATCCGGTACGTCCAGATAGTTCCCCTCGCGGCACCGCACCCGGCCGGCGAGCCCCGCCCCGGCCAGCAGCCGCGTCGCCCCCTCGGCCTGCTTCGGGCTGATCGTGAGCCCCTCGCCCCGGATCGGCGCGCGGCCGGCCAGGTACATCAGGCTCGCCCCCAGCCCGCAGCCGAGGTCCACGACCGCCGGCTCGGCGACGCCCTCGGGCAGCGCGGCCAGGATGAGCTCGTCGACGTGGTGGAACGACTCGGCCCGGCCGGTCACCCCCGGCGCCCACACCGCGCGGTGGATCGACGCGCCGCCCTGTCCGAGCCGGTCGAACGCGGCCGTGTTCTGGTCGTAGTAGCGCCGGACGGCCTCGGCGTGTGCGGCGGTCGAAGTGGTCACACCCTTATGTACTGCCACAAGGGCGGATCGGTTCAACGGACTCGCGCGGGTACGCTGATCGGCGATGAAACAGGGCGCTGAAACAGAGCAGGAACAACCGTCGCGGGTCACCATCCGGGACGTGGCCGCGCAGACCGGTCTGTCCATCGCGACCATCTCGCGGGTCCTCAACGGCCGGGCCAACGTCGCCCCCGACACCCGCGACCGGGTCCTGCAGGCGATGGGCGGGCTCGGCAGGCGCGCGCCCCGCCGCCGCGGCGCCGGGGTGCCCAAGGCCGACAACGGCGTCTACGTGCGCTGCCCCTACCTGCTCACCGACTACTTCGGGCTGATCGTCTCGGCCATCACCGAGGCACTCGACGTGCACGGCATGCACGCCGTCGTCGACGCCGGGGAGTCGGCCTGGCGGCGCACCGACGTGCTGCCCACGCTCACCGGCTGGCCGCAGGTCACCGGGGCGATCCTGATCCTGCCGCCGGAGCCGGAGGGCGACCTCGAGCGGCTGCGCGACCAGGGCTTCCCGTTCGTCGTGGTCGACCCGCGCACCGCCCCGCCGCGCGACGTCGCCGCGGTGTCCGCGGCCAACTTCGCCGGCGCCCGGCGGCTCATGTCGCACCTGGTCGAGCTCGGCCACCGCCGCGTCGGGATCCTCGGCGGGCCGCTCACCTGGATGGCGATGAGCGACCGGCTGGCCGGCTACCACGCCCCGCTCGTCGCCGTCGGCGCGTATCCGGAGGCCGACCTGCTGCGCACCTCGACCGACCCGACCGTGGAGGCCGGCCGCGCGCTCGCCGGCGACCTGCTCGACCGGCCCGACCGGCCGACGGCCCTGGTCGCGTTCAACGACAAGATGGCCGTGGGCGCGCTGCAGGCCGCGGCCGAGCGGGGCCTGCGGGTGCCGGAGGAGCTCTCGATCGCCGGCTTCGACGACATCGACGTCAGCCGCGCGACCCACCCGATGCTCACGACCGTGCGCCAGCCCCTCGGCGAGATGGGCCGCATGGCGGTGTCGCTGCTCAGCCGCATGCTGACCGGCCACGAGCTGGACGCCCTGCACGTCGAGCTGGCCACCGAACTGGTCATCCGCGGCTCCACGGGCCCGGCGCTGACGCGTGTTTCATAAACACTTACGCCGCGACACGAAAAAAGTTACAGCGATTCATTGACATGCCTCGGCCGGGGCGTGTTTCCTGGCGTTACCCCCACCCTCCGCCAGGGACAAGGAAGCCCCCGCCATGCACGCACCAAGACGAGTGCGGCGCTCGATGCTGCTCGCGGCCGCGATCACCACCGCGACCGTGGCCACCGTCGGCGCCATCGCCATGACCACCGCCTCCGCCGCCAGCACCGGCCAGATCACCAGCTCCGCCAACGGCAAGTGCCTCGACGTCACCAACGGCTCCACCGCCGACGGCAACCAGCCGCAGATGTGGACGTGCTACGCCGGCAGCGCGAACCAGACCTGGACGCTCGCCGACAACGGCTCGGTCCAGGGCCTCGGCAAGTGCCTCGACGTCGTCAACGGCGCCACCAACGACGGCGCCGTCGTGCACCTGTGGACCTGCTACGACTCGGTCGCCAGCCAGAAGTGGTCGCTCAACGCCGCCCACGACCTGATCAACACCAAGTCCGGCAAGTGCCTGGACATCAAGGACAACAACCTCGCCGACGGGGCCAAGCTGCAGATCTGGACCTGCGGCGGCGGCGCCAACCAGAAGTGGAACTTCACCGGAGGGACGAGCCAGCCGACCGCGACCGCCACCGGCGTGCCCAACAACCCGAACAACCCCGACCTCGGCCCGAACGTCACGGTCTTCGACCCGTCGATGTCCCAGGCCACCATCCAGAACAAGCTCAACTCCGTGTTCAACGGCCAGGTGAGCAACCAGTTCGGCAGCCAGCGCTACGCGCTGCTGTTCAAGCCGGGCACGTACAACGTCGATGCCAACGTCGGGTTCTACACCCAGGTCGCCGGGCTCGGCCTCACCCCGGACGCCGTGGTCATCAACGGCGCCGTGCACGCCGAGGCCGACTGGTGGCCGGACGGCTCGCAGAACGCGACCCAGAACTTCTGGCGCTCGGCCGAGAACCTCTCCGTCACCCCGAACGGCGGCCTGGACCGCTGGGCGGTGTCGCAGGCGGCCCCGTACCGCCGCATGCACGTCCGCGGCAACCTCGCCCTGTCCGACGGCGGCTGGTCCTCCGGCGGCTTCATCGCCGACTCCAAGATCGACGGGCAGATCCAGTCCGGCACCCAGCAGCAGTGGCTGACCCGCAACTCGGCGATGGGCAGCTGGAACGGCTCCAACTGGAACCAGGTCTTCGTCGGGGCCACCGGCGCGCCCGGCAACAGCTTCCCGAACCCGCCCTACACCACCGTGGGCACCACCCCGGTCGTGCGCGAGAAGCCGTTCCTGTACGTCGACAGCGCCGGCGCCTACCAGGTGTTCGTCCCCGCGCTGCGCACCAACTCCTCCGGCGTCAGCTGGGCGAACGGCAACCCGGCCGGGACCAGCCTGCCGATCAGCCAGTTCCAGGTCATCAAGCCCGGCGACACCGCCGCGACCATGAACGCCGCCCTCGCCGCGGGCAAGAACCTGCTCGTCACCCCGGGCGTGTACCACCTCAACCAGACCCTGAACGTGACCCGCGCCGACACCGTGATCCTCGGCCTCGGCCTGGCCACCCTCGTGCCCGACGGCGGGATCACCGCGCTGACGACCGCCGACGTCGACGGCATCAAGCTCGCCGGCCTGCTCTTCGACGCCGGCACCACCAACTCGCCCGTGCTCGCCGAGATCGGCCCGTCCGGCTCGACCGCGAGCCACGCGGCCAACCCGACGAGCCTGTCCGACGTGTTCTTCCGCATCGGCGGCGCCGGCGTCGGCAAGGCGACCGTGAGCCTGCGGATCAACAGCAACGACGTGATCGGCGACCACTCGTGGATCTGGCGCGCCGACCACGGCTCCGGCGTCGGCTGGACCACGAACACCGCCCAGAACGGGCTGATCGTCAACGGCAACAACGTGACGTTCTACGGCCTCTTCGTCGAGCACTACCAGCAGTACCAGACCATCTGGAACGGCAACAACGGCCGCACGTACTTCTACCAGAACGAGATGCCGTACGACCCGCCGAACCAGGCCGCCTTCATGAACGGCAGCACCCAGGGCTGGGCCGCCTACAAGGTCGCCGACTCGGTCACCAACCACGAGGCGTGGGGCCTGGGCAGCTACTGCTACTTCAACGTCAACCCCGGCGTCGTCGCCGCGCACGCGTTCGAGGTGCCGGTCAAGGCGGGCGTCAAGTTCCACGACATGGTGACCGTCTCGCTGGGCGGCACCGGCACCATCTCGCACGTCATCAACAACACCGGTGCCGCGGTGAACTCGGGCCACCAGGTCGAGTACCTGGTCTCGGGGCCGTGACCGGAAAGGACATCATGCGACGCATCATGACCGTCACCTCGACGGCGTTGCTCGCCCTGACCGTCGGGGCCGCGCCCGCAACCGCGGCCCCGGCGCATCGGGCCGAGACCGTCACGGGAACGTACTCGGCCGGGGCCGGGCAGGCGTGGAAACCGCTGCCGGCGGTCAAGGTGGGCGACAACGCGTCCGTCGCCGCCGACGCGACCGTGGTGGTCGACCCGAGCCAGGTCCGGCAGCGGTACAGCGGCATCGGCTTCTCCCTGGACGAGACCAGCGTCTCGAACCTGTGGAAGCTCACCCCGCAGCAGCGCGAGGACGCCGTGCGGCTGCTCGCCGACCCGCGCACCGGGGCCGGGCTCAGCCGCTTCCGGCTCACCATCGGCAGCCCCGACCTCATCGAGCACCTGCCGTTCTGGTCCGAGGACGACCTGCCCGCCGGGGTCACGGACGACTTCGGGCTCAGGTACTTCTCCATCCAGCGCGACATCGACCTGCACATCGTCGACACCATCAAGCTGATCCAGAAGTACAACCCCCGGGCCACGTTCTTCGCCTCGGCCTGGAGCGCGCCCGCGTGGATGAAGACCAACAACAGGTTCCTCGGCGAGGTCGCGCTGAGGCCGGGCAGCACCACCGACTACTACCAGGTCGGCAAGCTGCGCGACGACTGCATCGACGTCTTCGCCCGCTACTACGCCAAGTACGTGGAGGCCTACGCGCGCAAGGGCATCCGCGTCGACGCGCTCACGCTGCTCAACGAGCCCGGGATGGACGTGGTGTACCCGGCCATGGACATCAGCGTCGAGCAGCAGCAGAAGCTCGCGGTCGCCATGCGCAGGTACCTTCCGCGGGACGTCGACGTGTACGTCCACGACTTCAACTTCTGGGACTGGAAGGACCCCGGCAGCACCGAGACCAAGAACTACTACCGCATCCTGAACGACCCGGCCGCGCGCAAGGCCGCGGACGCGATCGCCTTCCACCCGTACTGGGGCGACCCCACGGTGATGCGGGACGCCTACGAGCAGACCGGCAAGCCGGTGCACATGACCGAGACCAGCGACCTCTCGCCGGCCACGATCCTGAGCTACTTCCGGCTCGACGCGAGCTCCTACGTGATGTGGGCGCAGGCGACCGACCAGGACGGCGGCACCCTGCACTGGACGCCGCTGCGCGACAACAACGTCGACTGGGACCAGATCGCGGCCACCACCAAGTGGCCCGACCGCCTGGTGAAGGTCGACACCGCGTCCCGCACGTTCACGGTCCGCGACGAGCTCTACGCCATGGGGCAGTTCGCGAAGTACCTCACCCCGCGGCACACCCGCGTCGAGTCCAGCGCCACGGCGAACGGGATCGGCAACGTGGTGTACCGCGACGGCGACGACTTCGTGGCGGTCGTCGGCAACGCGAACACCACGGCGCGCAAGGTCCGCGTCGTGCTCGCCGGCCGGCAGTTCGTCGAGACCGTGCCCGCGGGCGCGTACGCGACGTTCCGCTGGCGCGCCGAGGTGCCCTCTGCGCGCGGCAACCACGCGCCGGTGCTCTCCGCGGTGCCGGACGTGCTCGCGGACCAGTACACGACGACCACCTTCCGGCTGCGGGCCACCGATCGCGACCGGGACGCGCTCGCGTTCTACGCGGTCGACCTGCCCGACGGCGTGACCGTGGACGCCGCGACCGGCACCGTGAGCCTGCACCCGACGACGGCGGGCACCCTGAACCTGACGTTCCGGGCGACCGACGGCGCCGCGAGCTCCCAGGTGTCCGTGCACGTGACGGTCAACCCGCACGGGGCGCCGATCGGGGAGAAGGTCGAGGCGGAGGCGTACGTCGCCGAGCACGGCTGGACCGACGGCGGCGCGAACTTCGTGGAGAACAACCCCTCCGCGAGCGGCGGGAAGAACGTGGGGTGGACGGCGGCCGGCAATTGGCTGCAGTACCGCCTGGCGGTGGCCCAGCCCGGGACGTACGACCTGGAACTGCGCGTGGCGAACGGCTCCGGCGCGGCGGCGACGGACGCGATCACCTTCCGCGACGCCAACGACCAGGTCCTGTCGACGGTCTCGGTGCCGGACACGGGCGGGTGGGCGAACTATCAGTCCGTCCACACGACGGTCACCCTCCCGGCGGGCGACCAGCTCGTCACCGTGCACTGCGAGACGGGCGGCTTCAACCTGGACTACTTCCGGCTGACCACCTGACGCGCACGCCCCCCGCGTCCGGCGCTAGAGTCGGCATCGGACGCGGGGGGTCGTGTCCCGCGGAAGGATCCACCCGGATGGCCGCCGTAGTTCAGGCTGACCTCGTCACCGTCCCCGCTCGCCTGCGCCCTGTCCTCGCGGCGATCGTCGTGGCGTTCACCCTCGCGGCGCTCGGCGCCGGGTTCGGGGCCGTGCTCGGCTGGGTCGGCGCGCCCGACCTGCCCGATGACGACGCGGCCGTGGCGATGGTGGCGCCGGCGGTACCGGTCGACGCCGACGGAACCGCGGCCTCCGTGACGGTCGCCGGGCGGATGCCGGAGCTGTTCGGCTACGAGCACCCCGGCGGGCCGTGGACGTGGCTCGTGGGCGACACCGGATACATCGGCGGGGCCGTCTGGCTCACCACGCCCGGCGGGGACGACCCCGGCACCCTCGTGCGCACGATCGGCGACGCGCTCGCGTCCGGCGGGTGGAAGGTCACCGGGGACGTCGTCGCGCGCAAGGGGGCGTGGACGCTCGAGGTGTACCCGTGGACCGACGGCTCGGTCGTGCTCGAGCTCGGGCGGACCCGGCCCGGCCGCGTCGGGCCGCTGGCGCTGGCCGGGTATCTCGCCGGGCTGGCCGTCGGGTGGGCCGGCGGGCGGCGGTTCGCGGGCGGGCCCACGCCGGCCCGGGTCGCGGGGTGGGCGGGCGTCGCGCTGCTGCTGCCCGGGACCGCGCTCACCACCGTCGCGCTCATCCCGCCCCAGCCCGACGCGATCTGGGGCGCGTACCTCCTCGTCGTCATCCGGCTGCTGTCCACCGCGGGCCTCGCACTGCTCGCCGGGGCCGTCGCGCTCGCGGCGACGACCCGGGTCCGGCGGAAGGTCAGGCGGTGGCGGCGGTGATGCGTTCGAGCGCGCGCAGCACGGCTCCGGCACCGTCCTCTTCGGACAGCCGGGCGGCCAGGGCCTCCGCTCGCCGGCGGTACACCGGGTCGGTCACGGCGGCCGTCAGGGCCTCGGCCAGGCGGCCGGCGGTCAGGCGGCGGATCGGGATCGGGCCCGGGGTCACGCCCAGCAGCCGGAGCCGTTGCGCCCAGAACGGCTGGTCGACCATCACCGGGACCGGCACGTGCGGCACGCCCGCGCGCAGGCCCGCGGCGGTGGTGCCCGCGCCCGCGTGGTGGACGACGGCCGCCACGCGCGGGAACAGCCACTCGTGCGGCACCTCGCCGACGGCCAGGACGTCGTCGGCGTCGACGGTCAGGCCCGACCAGCCGGCGCTCACGACCGCGCGGACGCCCGCCTTTCGCACCGCCGCCGCGACCGCGGACGAGAGCCGGTCGCGGTCGGGGACGGGCATGCTGCCGAAGCCGATGTACACCGGTGGCGGGCCCGCGGCCAGGAAGTCCTCGAGCTCGGGGGCGGGCGCGAAGTCGGGCTCGGGAGCCGGCCACCAGTAGCCGACCGGGCGGTACCAGGCTGGCCAGTCCTTCGGGGTGGGCACGACGATGGGGCTGTAGCCGTACAGGATGGGCCAGTGCTTCGCCTCCTGGGAGCGCAGCCAGGCCGAGGGGGTCGTCTCGGGCAGGCCGAGTTCCCGGCGCAGCTCGGCGACCACGCTGCGGAACGGGCGCTGGCCCGCGGTGAGCAGCAGCGTGGCGAGGCGGTGGTTGGCCCAGCCGCCCAGGTCGCGCTTGGTGAGGGCCGGGGGCGGGAACTCGCGCGTCGGGGTGAGCGGCTGCAGGTACACCCCGATGCTGGGAATGCCCAGACCCTCCGCGATCACGACGCCGAACCAGCTCGTCGGCGTCACCAGCAGCGCGTCGGCCTCGCGGGCGGCGGCCAGCATCGCCGTGGCCAGCGGGCGGGCGTGCTCGGCGACGACCTGGTTCACGGCCATCGTCATGCGCACCAGGCCGCGGTCGGCGAAGCGGGTGCGCAGCTGCTCCTGGGCGTCCATCGGCAGCAGGTGGAAGCGCAGGCCGTGCCCGCGCACGAGCGGCTCGAAGGCGGCGTGGGTGGCGATGGTGACCTCGTGACCGGCCTGCTGGAGCCTGACGCCGAGGCCGGTGTAGGGGGCCACGTCCCCCCGGCTGCCGATCGCCATGATTGCGACTCGCACCCGGCCATCATCGCCTACTGGGGCTGTGGTCCCCCTGAGTGGTGGAACACGTGGAACATGCGCCCGTGGTAGATGAGGCGGGCGTCCTCGGCGCCCGTGAGCACGCTCGTGACCTCCGCGACCACGACCGTCGACGCGCCGACGGCCACCCGGTGCAGGGGCACGCACCGCATCACGGCCTGCGCGTCGCGCAGCGCCGGCTCGCCCGTCGGCAGCGTCATCCAGCCCTGGCCGGGCGTGAAGCGGGGGCCGCCGGAGCGGGCGAAGTCGTGCGCGAGGTCGGCGTGCCCGGCCCCGAGGAGGTTCACGACGAGGCTGGGGGCGTTGACGATGACGAGCGCGGACGGCGAGTCCATGACCGAGAACGACAGCGCGGGCGGGGCGAGGGAGACCGAGGCGACGCTGGACGCGGTCAGCCCGGCCGGCCCGTCGGGGCCGGCGACGGAGATGATCGCGACCCCGGTCGGGTAGCCCCGGAACGCGGCCTTGAACCCGGCCACCACGTCACTGTTCACTGTTCCCACCGTAAAACCTCAACCTCAGTTGAGGTCAAGAGCGCGGGCCGCCGATCTATCGAGCAGCGCTCCGGCGTTCGGGTCGCCGGGTCTGGCGCAAGGCCGGGACCATTCCGGCAGCGGCATCGATAGCGTTCGGGCGTGTCGGATCCTCAGGACCCCGCGGCCGGTCAGCCGTCCAGCGATCGGGACCGGCTCGATCTGCTCGCCGGCGGCGTCGTGGCCGGCGTCGTCGCCGTCGCCGTGGTGCTGGCGCTCGTCGTCGCCCCGGCGTTGCGCACCACGGGGGAGCCGGCCGTCGCGCCGTCGCGGCCGCCGCCGGTCGCGGACTCGGCCACCTCCGGCGGGGAGCCGGCCGGGACGCAGCTCGCGTCGTACCCGGTGACCGTGAACGGCGGCTCGGTGCCGCTGGACGACGCCGCCCCGGACCATGCGCAGTTCGTCCAGCCGTGCTCGTCCGGCGACATCTGCCTCGACCCGGACTCGTCGTCCTTCGTCCCGGTGGGCCCGCAGGTGCGGCAGTACGTCCTGGCGGATCACGCGCCGCCGACGTACCTGGGGTGCAAGGCGGCGACCGTGCTCGCCGCGCGTGTGCCGATCGCCGTGGGGCAGACCTTCTGCGTGCTCAAGCCCGGCCGGGCGGTCGGGGTGGCGATCACGTCCTCGCCGCGCGTCGCCGGCAGTGCGGTCGCGTTCACCGCGACGGTGTGGGCCGACCCGCCCGGCTCCCCGGTGGTGGCCGCGCCGCCGCCGAGCGGCCCGCCGGCCGGGGCGCAGGTCGGGGCGTACCCGGTGACGATGACCACGGGCTCGGTGCTGCTCGGCGACGGCGGCATCCAGATCGACAAGGACTGCGAGTCCGGGGACCTGTGCGTGGACGGCGACTTCGGATCGCTGGACCCGGTGGGCGTGGCGGTGCGGGCGTACACGCCGGCGGGCGGCGCGGCGCCGACGTACCAGGGCTGCAAGGCGGCGACGCTTGCCACCGTCCGCATTCCGATCCAGGCCGGGCAGACGTTCTGCGCGCTGCGCCCCGGCCGGGTGATCGGTGGCACCGTGACCGCCGCGCCACCCGCCGCGGGCGGGCCGATCATGTTCACGGTCACGATCTGGGCCGACTAGCCCACGACTGGCCCTGCGCCTGCTCGCGTTCGTATCGCTCGGCGAGGCGCTGCACCTGGCCGTTGTGCACGTCGCTCACCCATTCCCAGCCGGGCTTGGCCGACGGGCCGACCCGCGGGTCGCCGGGGTCGCGGCCCTCGCGCAGGGCGCGCACGTACGCCCGGTCCCGCTCGATCCGGGTGCGCAGCTCGTCGGCCCCGCCGGCCGACCCGTGCCCGGGGACGAAGACGTCGACGTCGCCGGCCACGCTTTCCAGCAGCCCCAGCGCGGCGAGGTACTCCTCGATCGGGTCGGCGGTGCCGTGCACGTCGAGCATCGGCACCAGGACGTCGGAGAGCATGTCGCCGGCGACGAGCACCCCGCGCTCCTCGATGCACAGCGCCGCATGGCCCTGGGCGTGCGCCTGATGCTCGATGATCCGGGCGTGCGGGCCGTCCCAGGGAATCCGCGCCGTCTCGGCGGGCAGGGCGGTGATCTCGCCGAGCAGGTCCAGCGGGATCTGCTCGGCGATGCCCGTCGGCTCCAGGTGCTCGGCGATGCGGGCCTTCGCCTCCGGGTCGGACAGCTCCTCCCGGATGACGGCCGCGCAGCGGGCCGTGCCGTAGCGCGGGGCCGTGCCGAACCGGGCGTGCCAGAGCAGGTGATCCCAGTCCGGGTGCGTCGAGAAGCCGGCCGCGACGGTCCGGCCCGACCGGGACAGGTCGTCCGCGAGGCAGGCCATCTCGTGGTCCTGCACCCCGGGGTCGATGAGCAGCACGCCGTCGTGTCCGTGCACGACCACGGCGTTGCTCTGGCAGAACTCGCTCTCGTGGACCAGCACACCGTCCGCGATCTGTCTCAGCACGGGCTCACCTCGTCCCTCTAGTGGTTGCGATCTGCAACCACTATATTGGGGGCGAAGTACCTGTCAAGGAGGAGTCGTGGAACCACGGTCCGGGTGTCCGATCAACGCCGCCGTCGAGGTGCTCGGGGATCGCTGGGCGCTGCTCGTGCTGCGCGACGTCATCTTCGGCGACCGTCGCTACTTCCGGGCGCTGCTCACCGGGTCGATCGAGGGCATCGCCTCGAACATCCTGGCCGACCGCCTCGTGCGGCTCGTCGAGGCGGGCATCCTCACCCGCGGCACGGCGGCGCGGGGGCAGCGGGCCCGCTACAGCCTCACCGAGGCGGGCATCCAGACGCTGCCGGTCATCTACGCCCTGGGCAACTGGGGCCTCGACTGGCGCGCGGGCAGCGACGAGCTGCGCACCCGCCAGCAGCTCATGCGCGACGAGGGCCCGGCGTTCGTCGAGGAGCTCATGGACGAGCTGCGGGAGCGCCACCTGGGCGCCCCGCCGAAGCCGCGCCCCGGCCCGGGGCCGCTCGAGCGCCTCGACGCCGCCTACGCCGCCGCGCGGGAAGGCCGGTCTAGTCCGGCGTGAACAGCCCCTGGAGCCCGGCGACGATGGCGACGATGCCGAAGACGGCCAGCAGCAGCGCCCGGCCCGTCGGCCCGTCGGGGGTGGGGGCAGGCTCCGGCGCGCGGCGGCCCGTGATGCGGTCCCACAGCAGCGCTAGCCCGACCCCGATGCCGACGATCTCGAAGTGGAACACGCGCGGTCCGGCGAGCAGGTGCATGAGCAGGTAGGCCGCGCCCAGGGCGAGCGCGACGATCCCCACGATCCAGCCCTGCGGCGCCGCGCGGTCCGCGAACCGCCCGAGCTCGTCGCCGACGCGGGGGAGGCGGCGGATGAGTCCGATGGCGAGCAGAAAGCCCCCGGCGATGTTGGCCAGGTCGAGCAGCAGCGCCAGAATCACCCTGCGCATGCTAGCCGCACGCGCCCGCACCCGGCGACGGTATGGTGCTTCGATGGATCGCATCGCGCTCGTCACCGGGGCGTCGTCCGGGATCGGGAAGGCGACCGCGGCGGCGCTGGCCGCGCGGGGATATCGGGTGCTCGGCACCAGCCGCGAGCCCGGCGGGTTGCGCGCGGACGGCATCGAGTTCCTGGCGCTCGATCTCGAGGACGACGCGTCCATCGAGGCGCTCGCGGTGGCCGCCGGTCCGGTGGACGTGCTCGTCAACAACGCGGGGGAGAGCCAGTCCGGGCCGTTCGAGGATCTGCCCATGGACGCGCTGCGGCGGCTGTTCCAGGTCAACGTGCTCGGCCCGGTCCGGCTCGCGCAGCTGCTCCTGCCGGGGATGCGGGAGCGCCGGTACGGTCGCGTGGTGATGGTCGGCTCGATGCTGGCGTCGTTCCCGCTGGCGTACCGATCGTCGTATGTCGCCTCGAAGGCGGCGCTCAAGGGCTTCAGCGACGGGGCGCGGCACGAGTACTCGCCGTTCGGCGTGTGGCTCACGACCGTCGAGCCGGGGGCGATCAGCACCGGGATCAGCCAGCGGCGCACCAAGTACGTCGCCGAGGCCTCGCCGCACCGCGCGGAGTTCGAGCGGATGCTGGCCGCGCTGGACCGCAACGAGCAGGCCGGGATCGCGGCCGGGCCGGTGGCGGCGACGATCGTGAAGGCGATCGAGGCGGCGCGGCCGAAGGCGCACTACGCGGTCGGCAGCAACGCGCCGCTGGTGTTCCCGCTGCGCCGGCTGCTGCCGCCGGGGCTGGTCGAGAAGGTCACGCACCGCCGCCACGACCTGCGGCGCTGATCCGTACGGCCGGGGTGGGTCCAGGCCTACTCCGGTCCGTCCACGGTCTGTCAGGATGGGCGGCGTGTCGATGGCCAGGAAAGCGCTGTGCATGGTGACGGCCGGTAGTTTCGCGGCGACGATGGCGCTCGCGGGGTGCACGAGCGACGGGCCCGACCCGCGGGGCGCCACCTATACGACCGCGATGCTGCAGGCCGGCGTGCTCGAGCCCGGCGACATCGGGCCGACGTGGAAGCGGCCGGCCGAGTCGGCGCCGCCCACGACGAGCATCACGCCGCTGTGTGCCGGAGTCGCGAAGCGGCCGCCGGTGCCCGGCTCGCCCACCGGCTCGATCGCCGCGTCGATGGCCGACGAGGGCGACAAGGGCGCGCAGGCGTTCGACCAGCTCGGGCTGGTGTACAAGGACGCGGCCGCGATGGAGGCGGCGTTCGCGTCGCTGCAGGACACGATGGACGCCTGCCCGCCCAGCGCCTCGCGCAGCGCCGGGCCGCGCGACAGCACCAGCGAGGCCGGATACAGCGAGACGAGCACGATCGAGCCGCTGGTCTCCGGCAACTGGAAGGGGTTCGTGACCGTGCGGCACAAGGCGTACGAGGCCGCCTATCCGGGATCGGCCGACGTCGCGGTGGCGGTCGTCGGGCAGGGCAATGCCATCGTCGTCGCGAGCTACGCGGTGTATTGGGTGGGGGAGCACGCCACCGGGTCCGAGTTCACCACCGACTGGCGGCGGATGGTGGGCACCGTCCTGAGCCGCGTCGATGCCAAGAAGCCGGCAAACTGAAAATTTCTTGGGAACGGTTTGAACCCTCCGGGCCCTGGCTACGAACAACCCGGTGTGGAGCACAAGCAACGGTGGGCCGTCCGCGCCGTCATCGCCGGAGCCGGTGTCCTGGCCCTCGCCGGGATCGCGGCCCCGGCCGCGGCCGACGTGGTCGTCACGCCGACCGAGGCGGTGCAGGGCGACGGCGCCGACCTGACACTGCGGATCACGAACGAGAGCCGGACGGCCTCGGTGACGGCGATCGACGTGCGGCTGCCGGCGGACAACCCGATCGCCGAGGTGTACCCGCTGTCGGTCGACGACTGGGCCCCCGCCATGACGAACGTGAAGGTCGACAAGCCCCTCGCGTCGCTGCACGGCTACCAGATCACCGAGGTCACCACCGCGATCAAGTGGATCGCGATGCCCGACAAGGCGCTCCCGCCCGGGAAGACGACCGAGTTGTACCTCTCGATCGGCCCGCTGCCGGCCGTCGACAAACTTGCGTTCGGGGTCGTGCTCATCAACTCCGACGGCACCCAGACGAACCTCACGGTCCCGGCGCTGACGCTGAAGCCCGGCGAGGGTAATGCGCACACGGCCGCGCACGGCGAGGCCGAGCCGCAGCCGCAATCGGAAACCGGCGGCCCGTCATATCTGATGTGGAGCCTGGTCGCGCTGCTCGGAATCGGCGTGATCTGCATCGTCAGCGTGGTCCTGCAAAATCGCCGGAAACCCGTTCCAGGGGCAAAAGAATTGCCTGAGGAAATGGTTACCGTGAGCTGATCTGTCGCATCGAGATAGGTAAGGAGATGCGCTCCTGCCTGCCCAGATGCGGCAACCTGTGGAACTTCTTTAGATCGACTTAGTTTATTCTTCAATGGTTGACGGCGGTCAATCACGAAATCTACGTTGGCTCACGCCGGACAAAGATTTGAGAGAGGTTCCGTCATGCAGCGCAGGAGCTTTTACGGCGACGAGCCGGAGCGCCCGGCCGAGGACGAGCAACGGGCCCCGAACGCCCGCGGCAAGCGAGCGGTCACCGTCATCGCCGCGGTGGTCGCGTTCGTGGCGGGCCTCACGGTCACCCAGATCTCCGAGGCGGCCACCCGCCGGCCGAACCAGAACAACAACGGGTCCAAGGCGTGCCCGACCGCCACCGCCAAGGGCCCCGCGACCGGCGCCGCCGGCGGCACCTCGAAGGCCGCCCCGAAGCCGTCCGCGAGCTCCGCGGCCGCCGCCGACGAGGGCGCCGACCCGTCCGCGGGCAGCGTCCCCAAGCCCGACCAGACCGCCGGCGACGTGAGCGGCGGCAACCAGAACGGCCACCAGGTCACCAACCACATCGGCGACGGCCAGGTGAACGGCCGGCCGCAGTGGCGCCGCGTCAACCCGAACTGCCCGACCCCGCCGCCCACCCAGGGCAGCGGCGGCTCGACCGGCGCTCCCTCCGCCGGCAGCAGCACCGGCACCACGCTGGAGACGCTGGGCAACGACTGCAGCCAGAGCCGCCTCGCGGCGCACACCGGCTTCCAGGACGCCCCGCGCTGCGTGAGCACCGCGTTCGGCGAGGTCAGCAGCCAGGACAAGAACCCGACGCTGCTCATCACCCGCGCACCCCAGAGGGTCCGGGTCGGCCAGGCGTTCACGATCCAGATCAGCACCCGCAACCTGGTCCGCGACCGCTTCCTCGGCGCGGCGGCGGGCGGCTACTACCTCGAGAGCGCGTTCCTCACGCCGGACGGCCTGACCCGCGGCCACTTCCACACCGCGTGCCGCATGCTGGCCAACACGCGCAGCGCCCCGGACCCGACCGTCGCGCCGGCGTTCTTCGTCGCGACGGAGGACCGCGGCGGCGGCGCCCAGCCCGACGTCGTGACCATCAACATCACGGGCATGCCGACGACCGGCACCGCCCAGTGCGCCTCCTGGGCCGGCGACGGCTCGCACCGCATCCCGATGATGCAGAAGGCGAACGAGATCCCGAGCTTCGACTCGGTGCGGATCACGGTCACCAACTAGCACCACGCAGGCACAGCGGCGGACGGCAGGGAACGCTGCCGTCCGCCGCTGCATGCGGTGTGCTCGGCGATCCGCCACTGCCGCAGCGCTCGCGCACCGGTGGGCCTCGTCGAAGCTGCTCGCGGCGGCGGGCTCTGCTGGGGGAGGTGCGCGCGGCGATCAGCGAGCGGGCCGGTCGGCAGTGGTGCGTGACGAGGCGGGTGCGTGAGCCGCATCAGGAAACGCGGTCGGCAGGGCGCCGGTCACGCCGGGAGCTGTCAATCGAGCGACACGCGTCAGGCGGCGGTCGATCCGTCGCTTTCCGCCTCGTGCTCGTCGCCGAATGTGAGGACCTGCGACAGGCCCGTCATCTCGAACTGCTCGGCGATCACGACCGGTGTGCGGCGAACCACGTAGTGCACCCCGGCCGCGCGGGCCCGCTGCCATCCGCTCACGATGACGCCCAGTCCGCTGCTGTCCAGGAAACGCAGCCCCGCCAGGTCGAGCGTGACCGCCGCCGGATCGCGCCCCAGTGCGTCGAGCAGGGCCGCGCGCAGGTCGCCGGCGGTGTCGTAGTCGAGCTCGCCCTCGACGGTGACCAGCACGGACTCGCCGGTCGAGCCGGTCACCGTGATCTCCAGCGTCGCGGTGTCGCGCTCGTCGCTGATCGTCATCGCGAGGGCCTCCTGTGCACCGAAAGGGTCGCCGCCGTGCCAGCCTAAGGCCAGGAGCGTAGGCTCGCAGGGAACGCGACGGCCACGGATTGGACAACCAATGAACGCACCGCTGGGTGCGCCCGACACGGCCGCGCCCGCTCTGGTCCAGCTTCTCGACCATCTCGACGAGGGCGTCCTGCTGTGTGACGACGCCGGGATCGTGCTCTACCGCAACCCCGCGGCGGCTCGCCGGCTGCCCGCGGTGGCGGTCGGTGGATCGATGCCCGACGACCTGCGCGGACGCCGGGTCGAGCTCGGTGCCGGACAGGTGGCGTGGTATCTCCAACGAGCCTCCGATCGAGCCTCTGAACAGGCAAACGACCACGCGACCTTCCTGGCCGCCACCGCGCGGCGCCTCGGCGGCATGCTCAACGCCGACCGGGTCTGCCGCGCCACCGTCGAGCTGGCGGTGTCCTCGCTCGCCGGGGCCGCGCTGCTCGTGCTGCCCACCCGCCGCGGCCGCGCCCGCTGCTGGCACGCGGCCGGCTCGGCGCCGGTGCGGCAGGACCAGGTGGCCCTGGCCGCGCTGCCGGCCGCCGTGCAGGACACGCTCGACGGCAACCCGGTCGCGCAGCCGTTCCTGTGGCCGGGCGGCACCCCGTTCCTCGGCGGCGAGGCGACGCCGGCCGCCTGGGTCGTGCCGATCCTCGCCGCGGGTGCCCCGGCCGCCGCGCTCGTGGTCACCGAGGTCGGCGATCTGGCCCTGCTGGAGGACTTCGCGGCCCGCGTCGGCGCCGCGCTGGAGGCCGCGCAGCTCTACGCGGCCCAGTCCCGGGTCGCCGCGACGCTGCAGGAGAGCCTGCTGCCCGAGCCGCCGGCCCCGGTCGCCGGGCTGAACTGGGGGACCGCCTACCGCCCGGCCCGCTCCACGATGCACATCGGCGGCGACTTCTACGGCGCGCACCCGATCGCCGGCGGCGCCATGTTCTTCCTCGGCGACGTGTCGGGCAAGGGCGTCGACGCGGCCGTGCTGACCGGCCAGGTCCGGCACAGCCTCCGCGCGCTGCGCCGCATCGAGGAGGACCCGCAGCGGCTCCTGCACGTGCTCAACGACATGCTGCTCGAGGGCGTCTCCGACGGCCGGTTCGCCACGATGGTCCTCGGCACCGCCCAGCCCCGCCCGGGCGGCGGGATCCGGCTCACGCTGGCCGGCGGCGGGCACCTGCCCCCGCTCGTGCTGCGCGCCGACGGCACCGTCGAGACGGTCGCCCTGCGCGGGATGCTCGTCGGCGTCACCGACGAGCCGGTCTTCGGCCGGCGCAGCCTGCACCTCGCGCCCGGCGAGACCTGCCTGCTGTTCACCGACGGCGTCACCGAGGCGCGGGGCGGGCACCGGGGCGCCGAGATGTACGGGCTGCGCCGCCTCACCACCGCGCTCGCGGGCTGCGCCGCCATGCCGGCGCCGGCCCTGGCCGAGCGGGTCGAGCAGCTCGCGATGGACTGGCTCGGCGGCCGCGAGCACGACGACATCGCGGTGTTCGCCGTTCGCGCCGAGCCCGTCCGCACGTCCCCGCGCCACCTGCACTCGGTGCACCAGGCCGCGACGGTGACCGTGTCGTGAGCCCCTACGACGACTACCTCGCCTGCCTCGCCGAGGCCGACGAGGAGGGAGCCGTCGCGGTGGCCCGCGGGCTGGTGGACGCCGGCACCGACGCCGAGCGGGTGCTGCTCGAGCTCGTCGCGCCGGCCCAGCGGCAGGTCGGCGAGTGGTGGCAGCGCAACGAGTGGAGCGTCGCCCAGGAGCACGCGGCCACGCACATCAGCGAGCGCGTCGTCGCCGTGCTGGGCCACGGCGCCCGCGCGACCGGCAAGGGCCGGGTCGTCGTCGCCTGCCTCGACGGGGAGTGGCACGCGCTGCCCGCCCGGATCGTCGCCGAGGTGCTGCGGCTGCGCGGCTGGCAGGTGACGTTCCTCGGGGCCAGCGTGCCGGTGGCGCACCTGGTGTCCTACCTGCACCAGCAGGACGTCGACGCCGTCGCGCTCAGCTGCGCCCTGGCGCCGCGCCTGCAGGCCGCGCACCGGGCGGTGCAGGCCTGCCGGCGCGCCGAGGTGCCGCTCATCGTCGGCGGGCGCGGCTTCGGCCCGGACGGCCGCTGGGCCCGGGCGATCGGCGCGCACTGGGCCGCCGACGCCACCGGGGCCGCGGACCTGCTGGACGACCCGGCCGCGCTGCGCACCGAATCCGCCGGCTCCCTCGCCCACCTCGCCGACGACGAGCACACCGCGCTGCTCAAGCGCCGCGGCGACCTCGTGGACGAGGCGGCCGCCGAGCTGCAGCGCCGGTTCCCGCCGATGCGCGACTACTCCGACGCCCAGCTCGACGCGACCATGGCCGACCTGGCGCACATCGTCGACTTCCTCGCGGCGGCCGTCTACGTCGACGACCCCGAGCTGTTCACCGGGTTCCTCGCCTGGACGGGGGAGGTGCTGGCGAGCCGCGGGGTGCCGGCCGCGAGCCTGGCGATCCCGCTGGAGCGCTACCGCGGCATGCTGTACGACTTCCCCCGCACCGGCACGATGATCGACGCGGGACTGGCGCAGCTGCGGCGGTAGACGCGCACGGCGGAGCGCGCTTGACCTTCGGGTTGGTTGAAGGCCCAGGATGAAGGGCGTGGAGGAATACGAAGAGCGGGTGAGCATCGGGGCGTTCGCGCGCGCCGCGGGCGTGACGACGAGCGCGCTGCGTTTCTACGACGAGTGCGGGCTCGTGCGCCCGGCTTTCGTGGACGCGGGCACGGGCTACCGGTACTACTCGCTCGGCCAGCTCGACGACGTGCTGTTCATCCGGCGGCTGCGCGAGGCCGGCCTGCCGCTCGTCGACGTGCGGCGGGTGCTCGACGGGCCCGCCGACGAGGCCGAGGCGCTGCTCACCCGGCACCTGCGCGCGATGGAGGAGGCCGTCGCGGCCACCCGGGAGCTGCTGCGCGGGCGGGGGCTCGCGGTGCGCGGGGCGCTGCTCGCGGAGGCGATCGGGCAGGTGAGCCCGGCCGCGGCCGCGGGCGGGGAGTTCCCGGTGCTGGGCGGGGTGCTGTTCGAGGCGGCCGAGGGCGAGGTGCGGCTGGTGGCGACCGACCGGTACCGGCTCGCGATCCGCTCGCTGCGCGCGTCCGGCTCGGCGTCGCCGGCCCGGGCCATCGTCGCCGTCGCGCGGCTGGAGGAGGCGCGGCCGTGGATCGCGGGCCAGGACACCGTCCGGCTGCACATCGGCGGCGGCGAGGTCCGGCTCGGGGATCGGGTGCTGCCGGCGATGCCGGGGGAGTTTCCCGAGTACCGCGCCATCCTCAACGGCCTGCCCGAGCCGGTCGTGCGCGTCGTCGCGCCGCGGGAGGCCCTGCTGCGCGCCCTCGGCGATGATCCCGGCGAAGACCCCGCCGATGACCCCGGCGCGGGCATCGACCTCACCGTCGACGGCGGGCTGCACGTCGGCGGCGCGGCCGTCCCGGCGGAGGTCAGCGGCGGCCCGATGGCGCTGCGGTTCCAGTTCCGGACGCTGTACCCGTCCATCGCCGCGAGCATCGGCCCCGACGTCCTGCTGCGGATCGCCGCGCCGGATCTCCCCGTGGTCGTGCGCTCCGCCGACGACACGGACTTCACGACCCTGGCCATGCCGACGAAGACGAAGGAGCACGCATGAGCGACGACATCATGGCCCGGGTGGGCGCCGCGATGGAGCTCGACCGGCCCGAGGCGCGTGACGCCCTGGCCGCCCTCTGGGACGAGACCGGGGACGCCCTGCCCCGGTGCGCCATCGCGCACTACGCGGCCGACCGGCAGGACGACGCCGAGGCGGAGCTCGCCTGGGACGAGCGCGCCCTGGAGGCGGCCGCCGGGCTCCCTGCCGAGCAGCGCAACAGCTTCCTGCCCTCGCTGCACCTGAACCTGGGTGACGTACACCGGCGCCTGCACCACGTCGAGGCCGCCCGCGAGCACCTGGAGGCCGCCCGGGCCAACGCGCACCACCTGCCGCCGGACGAGTACGGCGCGATGATCCGCGGCGGCATCGAGAACCTGGCGCGGACTCTGGGCGCGTGAGATTGGCCGTGCCTATCGACCGATCCGCGGTTCGTCTTTGTGCGCGCGGCGGCGGCCCGGTGGGATGGGACCATGGAGTCCTCGCGTGATGCGGTGATCGTCGACGCCGTGCGTACCCCGATCGGCAAGCGCAACGGCGCCCTGGCCGAATGGCACCCCGTGGACCTGGCCGCCGAGGTGCTCAACGCACTCGTCGCGCGGACCGGGATCGAGCCGGCCGCCGTCGACGACGTGATGTTCGGGTGCGTCAACCAGCTCGGCGACCAGTCCACCAACGTCGGCCGGATGGCGGCCCTCGCGGCCGGGTGGCCCGAGGCGGTGCCCGGCGTGACGATCGACCGGGCGTGCGGCTCCAGCCAGCAGGCGCTGCACTTCGCGGTCGCGAGCGTCCTGTCCGGGATGGCCGACATGGTCGTCGCGGGCGGGGTGGAGATGATGACGCGGGTGCCGCTCGGCTCGGCCCGCTCGACCGGCATGCCCTACGGGCCGAAGGTCCGGGCCCGCTACGCGCGCGAGGCGTTCAGCCAGGGCGAGGGGGCCGAGATGCTCGCCGAGCGGTACGGCCTGTCCCGCACCGCCTGCGACGAGTTCTCGGTCCGCTCGCACAGCCTCGCGGCCGCGGCCACCGACGCCGGCGCCTTCGCGGGCCAGCTCGTCGCGCTGGCGTCCCTGAGCGCCGACGAGGGCATCCGGCGCACGTCCACAGTGGACACACTGGCGAACCTCAAGCCGGCGTTCCGTGAGGACGGGGTCATCCACGCCGGGAACTCGTCGCAGATCTCCGACGGCGCCGCGGCCATGCTCGTGACCACGAGCGAGCGGGCCCGCGCGCTCGGGCTGCGGCCGCTCGCGCGCTTCCACAGCGGCACCGTCGTCGGCGACGACCCCGTCGTGATGCTCAGCGCGCCCTGGCCGGCCACGCACAAGGTGCTGGCCCGGGCCGGCCTCGGCATCGACGACATCGGCGCGTTCGAGATCAACGAGGCGTTCGCGCCCGTCCCGCTGGCCTGGCTGGCCGAGACCGGGGCGAAGCCGGAGCGCCTCAACCCCCTCGGCGGCGCCATCGCGGTCGGGCACCCGCTCGGCGCGTCCGGCGCGATCCTCATGACCCGGCTGCTGCACCACATGCGGGACAACCGGATTCGGTACGGCCTGCAGTCCATGTGCGAGGCCGGCGGCATGGCCAACGCGACCATCGTCGAGCTGCTCCCATGACGGACCTGCACGGTCGCCGGGTCCTGGTGACCGGCGGATCCCGAGGCATCGGGCGGGCGATCGTCGAGGCGGCCGCGGCGGCCGGCGCGCACTGCGCGGTGCTCTGCCGCAACCCCGCCGCCGCGCGGGGCCTGCCCGCGCGCTCGGTGCACGCGGCCGACATCACCGACCCGGACGCGTGCGAGCGCGCCGTGCGCGAGGCCGCCGACGCCCTCGGCGGCCTCGACGTCGTGGTGAACAACGCCGCCCGCGTCTCCGGCGGCGTCGCCGACGGGCTGTTCACGACCACGGACAGGCTGCTGCGGGCCGACTTCGAGGAGAAGGTCGTCGGATACCTGCGCGTGGTGCGCGCCGCGACCGCCGCCCTGCGCGCGAGCGGCTCCGGCCGCGTGGTGAACATCGGCGGGGAGGCGGCCCGGATCGCCCGGCACAACGTGAGCTCCGGCGTGCGCAACGCCGCCCTCGTGCACCTCACCCACTCGATGGCCCGGGAGCTGGGCCCGCACGGGATCACCGCGAACGTCGTGCAGCCCGGAGTCGTGCTCACCCCCGACGTGCGGGCGATGCTCCTGGCCGGCGCGCCGGACGGCACCGACCCGGACGAGCACCTGCGCAAGCTCGCCGCGCGGCAGTCGCTGCGCCGGTTCGCCGAGCCGGCCGAGGTCGCCGCGGTCGTGGTCTTCCTGGCGTCCGCCTCGGCATCGGGCCTGACCGGCCAGGTGCTGACCGTGTCGGGCGGAACCTCAGCCGCGGTGCACTACTGAGAGCCGCTTGGCCGCGAACACGAGCCCGCCCGGCGTCCGCCGCAGCAGGTCGTGGTAGCGGCCCCAGGTCTGCACGATCCGGTCCGGCGCGGGCCGCGACATCGCGTGGAACAGCGCCTGCACCGGGAACGGGTCGCCGTCGCCGAGCACCTCCACATTGGACACCAAGTGCATGACCGGGCCGGGGTTGGCCGCCCAGTAGCGGGTGAACACCGCCACGAACTCCTCGGCGCCCGTGCGCGGTACCCCGTCGGCGCCGACGAACTCCACGTCGTCGGCGACGATGGAGCGCAGCAGGCCGGGGTCGCGATCGTCGACGCCGCGGCAGTAGGCGGCCTGCAGCGCCGCGACCTCGAGCACGAGCGGGTTCATGAGGCCATCATCCTCGACGCGAGCGCGGGATGGGCGGGCGCCTCGCCGGGCGTCAGCACCGGGGTCACGCAGGCGTCGACGTCCTCGAACGCCCGCTCCCACTCGGCGCGGGTCCGCGCGGCGAAGATGCGGGCCAGCTCCTCCCGCTGGGCGGGCCAGCGCGCGCGGTCGTGCTGGGGCCAGTCCGCGGGGTCGAGGCCGAGGGTCGCGAGCAGCGCCGCGTAGAACGCCGGCTCCAGGGCACCGACGGCCATGAAGCCGCCGTCGGCGGTCCGGTAGGTGCGGTAGCACGGGGCCCCGCCGTCGAAGATGTTCGACTCCCGCTCGTCCGTCCACAGCCCCGCCGCGCGCATGTCGCGCAGCAGCGTGGTCAGCGAGACGACGGCGTCGAGCATCGCCACGTCGAGCACCGCGCCGCGGCCGGTGCGGGTCCGCTCCAGCAGCGCCGCGAGGACCCCGATCACCAGGTACGTCCCGCCGCCGCCGAAGTCCGCGAGCAGGTTGAGCGGCGGCAGGGGCGGCCGGTCGGCGGGGCCGGTCGGGTGCAGTGCCCCGGCGACGGCGAGGTAGTTGATGTCGTGCCCGGCCCGGTGCGCCCAGCCGCCGTCGTGGCCCCAGCCGGTCATGTGGACGTAGACGAGCGCCGGGTGCTCGGCGCACAGCGCGGCCGGGCCGAGCCCGAGGCGGTCGACGACGCCGGGGCGGTAGGGGTCGACGAACACGTCCGCGTCCGCGACGAGCCCGCGGACCGTCGCGAGGCCCTCGGCGGACTTGAGGTCGGCCGTGACCGTCCGGATGCCGGCGTACCGCGAGTCGAGGCGGACCGGCAGCCCGGAGACCCCGTCGCCGCCGCCCGGGCGATCCACCCGTACGACGTCGGCACCCAGATCCCGCAGCAGCATGCCGGCGAACGGGGACGGGCCCGCCCCCGCGAGCAGCACGGCCCGGACGCCGGCGAGCGGGCCGCGGCTCACGGGCGGCGCAGCGACAGCAGCGGCACGAACTGGGCCGCGCTGTCCAGGTCGGTGTCGTCGGGGCCGCCGGCGACCGTCCGGCGCGGCATCGTCACCTTGATGGCGTTCGCCGCCGGGTAGTCGATGACCTGCACGGTGGCCGGGTCCACGCGCAGCAGGGCGGCGACCGCCCCGGCCGTGATGGCGCCGGAGTCGCGCCAGGACCGGTACGCCTCCTCGGTGCGGAACACCATGTCGGCCGAGACCAGGAAGGCGCCCGCGTTGCGGGTCCGGAACGTGCTGCAGTCGCTGCGAATGTCGTCACTCATGACGTGACCATCTCCCGGGTGCCGGCCGAGTCGGAGACCTCGAGCGTGAAGGGTTCCATCGGGTGATCGAGCGCCGCGGCGTGCCAGACGCTCCAGGTGAAGACCGGCCCGACGTCCACGACCGAGGGGGCGTAGGCGAGGGCGCCGTTGGCGGAGTTGGCGACGCCGGGCACCCGCACGCCGTGCATGAAGAACGGCATCGCGCCGGAGACGATCTCGTGCGCGAGCTCCTGCTCGGCCGCGACGGCCTCGGCGACGAGCCCGATCTCGTAGCAGCCCTCGTACCCGTTCGCGGCGTTGGGCTCGGCGTCACCGAGCACGGCGTCGTAGCCGTAGCGGCGGAAGCCGAAGGTGTACGCGTCGCGGTCGAGCCCGTAGCGGTCCTGCGCGGTGCGGTGCACGAGGTCGGTGATGGCCGCGGTGTACTCGGCGACGTTGCCCACCACGGCGGGGTCCCGGACGCCGAAGAGGCACATGCTGCGGTAGCCGAGCTGGTCCACGCCCTCCAGGCGCACGCTGTAGGGCTCGGGCCGGAACGTCGCGCCCTCCACCCGCACCGAGTGCTCGTCGAGCTGGATGTAGCGCGCGGCGGAGGTGTCGAGGGTGCCCGGCGGCTCGCGCAGCAGGTAGGGCGTGGCGTTCTCGTACAGCATCTGCGCGGCGACCGACCGCACCGTGCAGCGGGAGCGGCCGCCGACCGGGCGCACGGTGAAGCCCTCGTCGTCGACCTCGCCGACGATGCACTCGCCGGCCCCGATCGGCTCCTCGATGGCGTACCCGCACTCGACGGTCTTGCCCATGTGCCAGGCCGGCCCCGGCGCGATGCCGCGCATCAGCGGTACCGCGGCGTAGATGGCCGCGTCCGACGAGCGGCCGGCGAGCACGATCTGCGCGCCGGCGTCGAGGGCCTCGGCGTAGGGCTCGGGGCCCATCATCGCCACGATCCGGGCCGCGCGCCCGACGTCCTGCTCGGTCAGCTCCGGCCGGCCGTCGAGGCCCCACGTCTGTCCACTGCGGACCTTGCCCAGCACCCAGTCCTTCGGCTGCTCGGTGCGGATCGTCGCGATGCGGGCGGTGCGGCCGCCCGCGGCGAGGATGTCCTCGACGATGCCGCGGAACCAGGTCAGCCCGGCGTCGCTGCCGGTGAACCCGGCCGAGCCGATCAGCAGCGGCACCCCGATGTCGAGCGCGCCGAGCACCATGCGCTCGAGGTCGCGGCGGGTCTGCCGGTAGCCGGCCCAGGACTTCGCCGCACCCAGGTAGTAGGGGCCCCAGTCGGTGGAGCCGGCGTCGCAGGCGATGAAGTCGGGCTCGGTCCGCAGGGCGGCGCGGAACGACTTCGTGGAGAAGCCGCCGCCCATGACGGCGGCGGGTGCGATGAAGCGCACCTTGGAACTGGGCATGGTCACTCCTCGTCGAGCAGTGCGAACAGTGCACGGCGGTGCTGGTCCGGGGTCCCGGCGAGCACCGCGGCGGCGTGCGCGCGGCGCAGCAGGACATGGGCCGGGTGCTCCCAGGTGAAGCCGATCCCGCCGTGCAGCTGGATGGCCTCGGTCGTGATGGTCACGGCGGCCTCGGCGGCCTTGACGGCGAGCGTGTGCGCGCCGGCCGCGTCGCCGCCCCGGCGCACGGCGAACTCGGCGGCCGAGCGGGCCACCTCGAGCGTCACCGTGAGGTCGGCGAGCTTGTGCTGCATCGCCTGGAACGCGCCGATGGGCCGGCCGAACTGGTGGCGGGTCCTGGCGTGCTCGACGGTGAGCTCGAGCGCGTGCCCGGCGACGCCGACGCACTCGGACCCGAGTGCCAGCCAGGTGGCGAGCTCGGCCCGGCGGACGGCCTCGGCGGCCCGGTCGCCCTCGGCGAGCACGGTCGCCGGGGTGTCGCGGAACTCGGCCCGGTAGCCGGGCCGGCTCAGGTCCAGCGAGGGCAGCGCGGTGAGCGTCGCGCCGGCGTCCACCCGGCACAGCACCGGGGTGCCGCCGGCGTCGGCCGGCACCAGGAGCGGGCCGGGCGGCGCGGCGAGGATCGGCCCGACGGTGCCGGTGAGCGTCACGGCACCGTCCACCGTGGACGCCCGCACGCGCGTGGCCGCGAAGGGCCGGTGGGCCAGCGTCGCCGCGGTGGCGGGCGGGAGGTCCAGCGTGGACAGCGCGGTGGCGGCCGCGACCGCGGTGGGCACGAACGGGCCGCCGACGACGGCCCGGCCGAGCTCGGCCGCGACCGCGACCAGCTCGGCGGGGCCGAGGCCGAGGCCGCCGTGCGACTCGGGGACGAGCAGCCCGGCCAGGCCCAGCTCGTCGCGCAGCCGCGGCCAGACCGGCTCGGCCTCGACCGGCTTCGCGTGCGCGGCGAGGAAGTCCCGCAGCGCCGCGCCGAGCTCCGCCGCCGTCTCGCTCACGAGAGGTCCTCGATCCCGCAGATCCGGCGGGCGAGCTCCTTGGCGTGGGCCATGTCGTAGTGCTTCTCGACGATGAGCCGCTGCGCGTGCAGGCCGCCGCCGCCCTGCAGGATCGTCACGCTCTGCCAGCCGCCGAACGTGTCGGCGGTGAAGTCGCGGATGCCGTGGAACAGCCGCATCCGGTGCTCGGCGCCGACGCCCTCCATGGTGCGCATGTACTTCGCCACGAACGCGCCGGTCTCCGGGCTGCGCAGGTCGTCGAGCATCGGGGCGGTGAGCACGCTGCCGCCGGCGATGTCGTGCAGGTTGCGCACCATCTCGGCGTAGTTGGCGGCGGCGAAGTACTTGGCCGCGTTCGTCATGAGCTCGTCCGGCGACGCCCAGCCCTCGGGGGTGAACTGGGCGTTGTTGACCGCCGCCTCCAGCCCGGCCCGGACCATGGTCGCGTAGTTGATCAGCTCGGCGATCTTCTGCCGGATGTGCGGGATGCGCTGCAGCCCGTTGGCCTCGGCCACGAGCTGGGCCATCCCGACGAGCGTGTCGGCCATCTCGACGTAGTGCGCGACGCTGCCGATGCGCTCCCACAGGCCGAGGGAGTGGGCGAAGGTGGCGGAGTGCTCGACCTCGCCGTCGAGGAAGACGCGCTCGTTGGGCACGTACACGTCGTCGAAGATGACGAACCCCTCGGCCATGTTGCGCCGGCCGCTGTAGGGGAAGTAGTCGGCGGGCAGGTCGGGCCGCGGGGCGTAGGTCGTCGCGATGATCTTCACGCCGGGTGCGCCGACCGGGACCGCGCACGCGATCGACCAGTCCTCCTCGCCGGGCTTCATCCGCTTGGTCGGCATCACGATGAGGTCGTGGTCGATCGGGGCGCCGGTGATGTGCAGCTTCGCGCCGCGGATGACCACGCCGCCGGAGTCGCGGCTGACCACCCGGACGTAGAGGTCCGGGTCGTCCTGCTTCATCGGCGACAGGGCCCGGTTGCCCTTGGCGTCGGTGATCGTCTGCACGCAGCGCAGGTCGGCGCGCTTGGCGTGCTCGAAGTACGCCATCACCCGGTCGGCGTACTGCGGCAGCTGCGAGCGGATGCGGCTGGCCGCGGTCATGAGCATGAGCAGGCTCACCGACGTCGTGCGGGTCGGGTTGGCCCACTTGAGCTGCTCGACCTCCTGGTAGCGCAGGTCCTCGACGCTGCGCGGGATGAAGAACAGGGGGCCGAACGCGTCCTCGCCCGGCCGGTGGAACTCGTCGTAGTTCGCCGCGGTCATGGCGATGCTCTGCCGCAGCAGGGGCTCCTCGGTGACGTCCTCGATCGGCCGGCCCGCGATGTAGACCCGGCGGCCGTCGCGGAGGCTCTGCCGGTACTGCTCCCCGGTCATCATGATGCTGCGGTCCCTTCGAAATCAGTCGCGCCGGTCGCGGGGCAGGCCGAGCACGCGCTCGGCGACGATGCCCCGCTGGATCTGGTCGGTGCCGCCGGCGATGCGCTGCGCGGGCGAGCTGAGCAGGAAGCCGGCCCAGGCGGTCGCGCCCGGGGCGTCGCCGGCGACGAGGTCCGGGCCGAGCAGCCGCGCGGCGGCCCGGCCGTAGAAGCCGAGGTCGTCGACGAGGGCGAGCTTGCCGACGGACGGCGACAGCGCGCCGGCCGCGACCCGGTCGGCGGTCACGCCGGCGAGCCGTTCGCGGATCCACGCCTCGGCGAGCAGCTCCCGCTCGGCGTCCCCGAGGTCCGGGGCGGTCCCGGCGAGGGCGCGCAGGCGGCGGTACGGCCGGCTGAGGTAGGTCTTGTCCCGGCTGCCCATCGCCGTGCGCTCGCTGGTCAGCGTGGACATCGCGACCGCCCAGCCGGCGTCGGGCGGGCCGAGGCGGTCGCGGTCGGGGATGCGCACGTCGTCGAAGAAGACCTCGTTGAAGTGGCTCTCGCCGTTGATCTGGCGGATGGGGCGCACGGTGATGCCGGGCCGGTCCATCTCCACCAGGAAGGCCGTGATCGACCGGTGGCGCTCGGCGGGCGGGCCGGTGCGGGCCAGCAGCTCGCCGACGTCGCTCAGGTGCGCCCAGGACGACCAGACCTTCTGCCCGTTGATCACCCACTCGTCGCCGTCGCGCACCGCGGTGCAGCGCAGCGAGGCGAGGTCGGAGCCGGCCTCGGGCTCGGAGAACAGCTGGCAGGCGAGCTTCTCGCCGCGCCAGAGCGCCCGGACCCAGCGCGCCCGCTGCTCCGGCGTGCCGTGGGCGAGGATCGTGGGGGCGACGATGCGGCGGCTGACGGTGAAGTACGCCTGGTCGGGCAGCGCGTAGGCGTGGAGCACGTCGCGCAGCGCGTTGGCGGTGTCCGGGTCGAGGCCGAGGCCGCCGTGCTCGACCGGCCCGTCGAACCAGGCCAGCCCGGCATCGAACAGCCGCCGCTGGAACGCCATCGACGCCGGGAGCCCGCCGTCGCCGCCGCCCGGCTCGTCCACCAGGGCGGCGGGGTCGCGGCGGGCCAGGCCCTCGGCCGCGGCGAACGCGTGGATGCGGGCCGCCAGCTCGTCGAAGGTCGCGGTCATCGCCCGGCCCAGTCCGGCGTGCGGCGCTCGGCGAAGGCGCGGGCGCCCTCGGCCGCGTCGGCGGAGGCGAAGACCGGGTCGAACCACTCGTCCTGGCGCGTGAACCCCTCGTCGTCGGGCCAGTCGGGGCCGCGGCGCACCACCTGGACGCTGGCGGCGACGGCGAGCGGCGCGTTGGCCGCGACCGCCTGGGCCAGCTCGACCGCGGCGGCGAGCGCGCCGCCGGACGGGGTGACCCGGTTGACGAGCCCGTGCCCGGCCGCGCGCGCGGCGTCGATCGGCTGCCCGGTGAGCACCAGCTCCATGGCCAGGGCGTAGGGGAGCCGGCGGGGGAGGCGGAACGCGCCGCCGCCCCGGGCCGCGAGCCCGCGGGTGACCTCGGGCAGCCCGAAGCGGGCGTCCTCGGCGGCCACCACGAGATCGCAGGCGAGCACCATCTCGAACCCGCCGCCGAGCGCCCAGCCCTCGACGGCGGCGACGACCGGCGTGCGCGGCGGGGCCTGCACGAACCCGGCGAAGCCGCGGCCGGGCACGCTCGGGCGGCCCTGCTCCGGGAAGTCGCGCAGGTCCATGCCGGCGCAGAACGTGCCGCCCGCGCCGGTGAGGACCACGACGCGTACGGCCGCATCGGCATCCAGCGCCGTGATCGTCTCGGCGATCGTCTCGGCCGTGGCCCGGTTGATCGCGTTGCGCCGGTGGGGGCGGTTCACCGTGATGACGGCGACGTGCCCCCGCCGCTCGAGGAGGACGTCGCCCATCAGCGCGGCGCCATCCGGATCGCGCCGTCGAGCCGGATCGTCTCCCCGTTGAGGTAGCCGTTGGTCAGCATGTGCACCGCGAGCGCGGCGTACTCCTCCGGCTGCCCCAGCCGCTTGGGGTGCGGCACGCTCGCGGCCAGCCCGGCCCGCAGGTCGTCGCGCAGCCGCCCGAGCATCGGGGTGTCGAACACCCCCGGGGCGATCGTGTTGACCCGGATGCCCCGGCTGGCGAGATCGCGCGCGGTGGTGATGGTGATGCCGTGCACCCCGGCCTTGGCCGCGGTGTAGGACGCCTGCCCGATCTGCCCCTCGAACGCGGCGACCGACGCGGTGAGCACGCACGCGCCGCGCTCGCCGTCGACCGGCTCGGTCTCGGCGATCGCGGCCGCGACCAGGCGCAGCACGTTGTAGGTGCCGACGAGGTTGACCCGCACCACCTCGGCGAAGCCCTCGATCGGCGCGGGGACGCCCTGCTTGTCCAGGATGCGCAGGCGGTCGCTGCCGCGGCCGGCGCAGTGCACCAGCCCCCGCACGGGCCCGCGCGAGCGGGCCACGTCCACGGCCGCCGACATCTCCTCGGCCGAGGTGATGTCCGCGGCGACGAACGTCGCGGCCGGGCCGAGCGCCTTCGCCTCGGCGGTGCCGGTCTCCGTCGCGGTGGGGAGGTCGACCAGCACCACGGTCGCGCCCCCGGCGACGAGCCGGCGCGCGGTGGCCAGGCCGAGACCGGAGGCCCCGCCGGTCACCACGACGGTGGCGTTGTCCAGATTCACGTTCGCTTCTCCTGCCGCCAATCAATCGACTCACCGACCATTGCCGTAAACCCCGGCCATGTCCAATACGGGTGCCCGCGGAACTGATAGGGGACGCCTATCGCTCCTTTCTTGACACGCCCATTCCGGGGGCTAACGTCGGTTTCGGCAATTGAATGTCTTGGAGGCGGCCGTGAGATCGTTGTCCTCGGTCGGGCCCGGCGACTGGCCCACCATCGGCGCGCACGCCCACCCGGGCTCGCCGGCGCTGCGCACGCCCGGCGGGGTGGCGCTGACCTACGCCGGGCTGGAGTCGCGGGCGTCCCGGCTGGCGGCCGCGCTGGCCGCGGCGGGGGTCGCCCGGGGCGAGCGCGTCGCGGTGCTGGGCACCGACGGGGTCGGCTACGCGGTGACCCTCTTCGCCTCGCTCAAGCTGGGCACGATCGGGGTGCCGCTGAACTTCCGGCTGGCCGGGGCCGAGCTGGCCGGGCTCACGGCGGTCGCCGAGCCCGCGGTGCTGGTCATCGAGGCGCGGTACGCCCACCTGCTCGACGAGCTGCGCGCCGCCGCGCCCGGCCTGCGGCTGGTGCTGACCCTCGACCGGCCGCTGCCCGGCATCGCCTCGATCGAGCAGTTCGCCGCCGAGCACGCGCCGGACGGGCCGGACACCCTCCCGGCCGCGACCGCGGACGACGACGTGCTGCTGTGGATGCTCACCAGCGGCACCACCGGCACCCCGCGCGTGGTCGCGCAGACCCAGCGGATGGTCAAGGCCAACACCTCCAAGGGCGTGCTGGAGCAGGGCTTCCAGCCGGGGGAGTGCCTCTACGCCGGCACCCCGCTGTTCCACGTGGCCGGGATGGGGTGGCTGTACTACGCGATCTCCCGCGGCGCCGCCCTCATGCTGCTGCCGCAGTTCGACGCCGCCGCCGTGCTGGGCTGCCTGCGCGAGGGCACCGTGACGCGCTGCCTGCTGGTGCCGAGCATGGTCGTCGCGCTGCTGGACCACCCCGGCGCCGGGCCCGTGCCGCAGCTGCGCAGCATCGCCTACGGCGGCTCCGCGATGCCGCCCGACCTGGTGCGCCGCCTGCACGAGACGTTCGGCTGCGACCTGTTCAACACCTTCGGCGCCGGGACCGAGGGCGGCGGCCAGACCATCCTGCGCCCCGCCGACCACCGGGCCGCGTTCGCGGGCCGCCCGCACCTGCTCGGCTCGATCGGGCGGCCCATGTTCGGCGTCGACCTGCGGCTGTGCGACGCGGACGGGGCCGAGGTCGGGGTCGGCCGCGTCGGCGAGATCCACACGCGCAGCGACACGGTCATGAGCGGGTACGTCGGCCGCCCCGACCTCACCGTGACCAAGGTCGTCGACGGCTGGATCCGCAGCGGGGACATGGCCTGGCGGGACGCGGAGGGCTACCTGTACCTGGCCGGGCGCAAGGACGACATGATCGTGCGCGGCGGCGAGAACATCTTCCCCGCCGAGATCGAGCACGTGCTGGTCGAGCACGCCGACGTCGCCGAGGCCGCAGTGGTCGGGCTGCCCGACGAGCGGTGGGGCCAGATCGTCGTGGCGGCCGTCGTCGCCGCGCCGGGGGCGGCCCCCGACCCCGGCGGGCTGCGCGCGTTCTGCCGGTCGCGGCTGGCCGGGTTCAAGACGCCGGCCCGGGTCGTGGTCGTCGGCGAACTGCCCAAGAACGCCGCCGGCAAGACCCTGCGCGCCGCGCTCGCCGCGACCCTGTCGGTGACGGCATGACGAGCGCGGTGCGGGTGGAGCGCGACGGGCACGTGCTCACCGTGACCATCGACCGGCCGGCCCGCCGCAACGCGATGACCTACGCGGCCTGGGACGAGCTCGGCGCGGCCTTCGGCGCCGCGGCCGCCTCGGACGCCCGGGTCGTCGTGGTGACCGGGACCGGGGGCGCGTTCTGCAGCGGCGGCGACCTCGAGGGCGGCGACCGGGCCCCGCACCCGCACGCCCAGCTCCAGGCGGTCGCCCGCACGAGCCAGGCCCTCGTGTCCCTGCCCCAGCCGACGATCGCCCAGGTCGACGGGCTGGCCGCCGGAGCCGGCTTCGGGCTGGCCCTGGCCTGCGACTTCGTGCTGGCCAGCACCCGGGCCCGGTTCGGCACGATGTTCGTGGCCCGCGGGCTGTCGCCGGACTTCGCCACGTCGTGGCTGCTGCCCCGGCTGGTCGGGCCGCGGCTGGCCACCCGGCTGTGCCTGCTGCCGGAGATCTTCGACGCCGCGCGGGCCGGCGAGCTGGGGCTGCTGGAGGAGATCGCCGAGCCGGACGCGCTGCCCGGACGGGTCGCGGCGCTGGCCGAGCGCCTCGCGGCGGGACCGCCGATCGCGATGCGCCTCACGAAGCAGTTGCTGCGGGACTCGTACGCCCGCGGCGTCGAGGAGTCCCTGGCCGCCGAGACGATGGCCCAGTCGATCAACCGGCTCTCCGTGGACGCGCAGGAGGGTATCGCGGCCTTCACCGAACGACGGCCCGCCCGATTCGAGGGCAGATGACACCATGTTCGATGTGAACGTGAAGGCTCCCGCGGTGCGCGCGGTCGCGGCTCCGGCGCAGCCGCGCACCCCCGCCCAGCACGACCGGCGCGACCGCGTGCTCGCGAGCGCCTCGGCGCTGCTGGCCTCGGGCGGGGAGGACGAGCTGCAGATGAAGCGGGTCGCCGAGGAGGCCCGGGTCTCGCTCGCGACCGTCTACCGGTACTTCCCGTCCAAGGACCACCTCCTGCTGGCCATGGCCCGGGCGCGCTTCGAGCGGGCCCTCACCCGGGTCCAGCAGGGCGACGTCGACCTCACGGGCTCGACCCCCGGCGAGCGGGTCGGCGCCTACCTGCTGCGCGAGTTCGCCGCCCAGCAGCGCCGGCCGCACGTCACCGCGGCCCTGGCCCGGGTCCTGGTCGGCACCAATCCGGACTACCGCGAGACCCACGACGAGGTCCAGCGGATGCACCTGCGGCTGCTCTCCGTGATCGCCCACGGCCACGACGGGGCCCCCGGCTACGAGGCCTGGATGGTCCTGCGGGTCGTCGCCGGGTGCTTCGGCTCGGCCACCCGCAACTGGCTCGCCGGGCTGCTCTCGGCCGATGAGGCCCGCTTCGAGATCGCCCTCGCCTGCCGCCTGCTGGACCTGCCCGCGCCCCCGGTCGCGTAGCAGAACCGGTTCTGGCTCTCCGTAATCTCGATCGCCGTCACTGCGGCTGAGCTGCGAAACCTCGCCGTAACACAACCGTTGAAAACCAGACTCGATTCTGGAACACTCGCCCGCATCAACACCCGGCGATGATGCGTGAGGTGCGGGATGAGCAGCATCGAGGTCCGTCAGCTCGAGTACTTCCTGGCCGTCCACGACCACGGCGGCGTCACCCGCGCGGCCCGGGCCCTGCACCTGTCGCAGCCCTCGCTGTCCCAGGCGATCCGCAGCCTCGAGCGGCAGCTGCGCACCGACCTGTTCCTGCGGGTCGGCCGCGGCCTGGTGCTCTCCCCGGCCGGGCAGGCCCTGGTCGCCCCGGCCCGCCAGGTCGTGCGCTCCCTGGAACGCGCCCAGGCCGCCGTGCTGCGCGTGCGTGAGCTGCACTCGGGCCAGGTCTCGGTCGCGGCCGGGGCCGGGCTCGTCGCCGACCCGCTGGCGCCCTGGCTCGGCTGCTTCCGGCGCAAGTACCCCGACACCGTCGTGCGGGTCGAGGAGAGCGAGAGCGACGACGGCGTGGCCGAGCTCGTCCGCTCCGGCGACTGCGACCTCGGGCTGACCGCCGGCTCCATCGTCTGCGACGAGCTCGAGCAGCTGCTCGTCAGCGAGCAGCACGTCGTGCTCGTCTCCCCGCCCGGCACGCCCCGCTCGGTCGGGCCGGTGCCCCTCGAGCGGCTCGCCGGGGTGCCGATGATCGCCGGCGACCGGCGCGGCCAGGCCTGGACCGACGTCGAGCGCGCGATGGCCGCCCGCGGCGCCGGCGCCACCGTCGTCGTCGAGGTCGCCCGCACCGCCTCCACCATCCCGCTCGTGCTGGCCGGGGTCGGCTCGACGTTCCTCACGCTCCGCCTGGCGATCGAGGCCCAGGCGCGCGGCGCGGTCGTGCAGGAGATCGCCCCCGCCCAGGTGCGCCGGCTGCGGCTGCTGCGCCGCCCGGGGGACCGCTCGCCCGGGGTCTGCGCGCTCATCGACGTCATCCACGCCGACGCCCGCCGCTGGGTCACCGCGCTGCAGGAGCAGCGCGACCGCGGCCTCGGGCTGGTCGCCGCCGCAGCCGCGGTCGACGCCCGGATCCGCGACGCCCGCGCGGCCGCGGCGAGCCGCACCGCCGCCGCCTGAATGCGACCGATACTTCCGCGCTATGGAATCAGTGGAACTCGGTATGCGGTAGACCGAATCGAACGTTGACCACCGGCGCCCGGGGCCGTGACGATGATTGCGAGCGTTATTTCCTGCGGCCCGCACCCGCATTCCCAGGAATTGTTTCCGGCCTTGGAGGAATTCGGTGGTTTCGACGATGAAAAGGCGCACGGCGCTCGCGGCGCTGGCCGCGCTGGCGCTGTTACCCCTCGCCGCGTGCGGCGACGACGACAGCTCCGCCAACCCCGGCCCCGGCGGCGAGATGACGATCCGGCTCGGGTTCGCCGGCGCCGTGCTCTCGCCGGGCGCCGCGATGTACACCTCCCTGCCCGACGTGCTCGGCTTCTGGGCCGAGGACCATCTCAAGGTCGAGATCACCCGCATCGAGGGCACCGCCACGGCCCTGCAGGCGATGGTCGGCGACAAGATCGACGTGGCCGTCGTCTCCGGCGAGGCGGTCATCCCGCCGATCTCCGAGGGCCAGCCGTTCGTGATCCCCTACTCGCTGAGCCAGCGCGGCATCGTCGCGATCGCGGCCCCCGCCGGCGGCGCGATCAACAGCCTCGCCGACCTCAAGGGCAAGAACATCGGCGTGCCGACCCTGGCCAGCGGCGCGGTCACCTTCACCAAGGCCGGCGCGGCCGACGCCGGCGTGGACCCCAACAGCCTCAAGTTCGTCGCGATCGGCACCGGCGCCCAGGCCGCCAACGCGGTCAAGAGCGGCCAGGTCGCCGCGGTCGCCGACACCGACACGTCGATCGTGACCTACCGGCAGGCCGGCGCCGACCTCAAGGTGCTCGACACCGCCGTCGCCGACAAGCTCGTCATCGGCGTCGTGGCGGCCACCACGAAGTCGAGCCTGTCCTCGAAGAAGGCCGCGCTGACCGCGTGGGCCCGGGGCGTGGCCAAGGCGACCGAGTGGATGCAGGCCAACCCCGAGGAAGCCGTCAAGCTGCACTACAAGAAGTTCCCCGACAGCAAGCCGAGCGGGGACGAGGCGGCGGCCGTCGCGACCGGCCTGGCCCAGGTCAAGGCCCGCCTGGAGAACGTCAAGGCGGCGGCCAACGGCGAGTACGGCTCGATCAAGCCGGACCAGCTGCAGTACATCGTCAAGTACCTCACCGACAACGGGCAGCTCAAGAAGCCCGTCGAGATCGGCGCGATCTACGACGGCTCGCTGATCCCCGACATCAACAAGTTCGACAAGACGGCCGTGCGGGCCGTGAAGGCGCCCAGCTGATGGAGGTCGGCGTGACCATTGAGACAAGCGGACCGGGCGCGGCCGTCGGCGCGGCGCCCGGCGTCGAGGTCCGCGGGGTGTCGAAGACCTTCCGCACCAACGCCGGTGACGTGGTCGCGCTGACCGACATCGACCTGGAGGTCCGGCAGGGCTCGTTCGTGTCGCTGGTCGGGCCGAGCGGCTGCGGCAAGTCGACCCTGCTGCGGATCGTGGCCGGGCTGGAGACCAGCAGCGGCGGCACCACGCTCGTGGCCGGGGCCCCGGTCGACGGGCCCCGGCGCGACTTCGGCATGGTGTTCCAGCAGCCGGTCCTGCTGCCGTGGCTGACCATCCTGCGCAACGTCATGCTGCCGGCCGACGTCGCCCGCGACCGCTCGGCCGCGGCGAAGCAGCGGGCCGAGGACCTGCTGCGGCTCGTCGGGCTCGACGGGTTCCAGCATCGGTACCCGCGCGAGCTCTCCGGCGGCATGCAGCAACGGGCCGCGCTGGTGCGCGCGCTCATGAGCCGGCCCAGCCTGCTGCTCATGGACGAGCCGTTCGGCGCCCTGGACGCGCTCACCCGCGAGACCATGAACGCCGAGCTGCTGCGGATCTGGTCCGAGACCGGTGCCACCACGCTGTTCGTGACCCACTCGATCAGCGAGGCGGTCTTCCTCAGCGACGTCGTCGTCGTGCTCTCCGGCCGCCCCGGGCAGATCCTCGACCGGATCCCGGTGGACCTGCCGCGGCCGCGCACGTTCGACGTCATGGAGTCGCCCGAGGCGGCCCGGCTGACCCACCGCATCCGGGAGTACCTGCACGCACGAGGAGCCGTGGGATGACCATGACCGCCCCCGCACCCACCACAGTGGACAATGCACCGAAGCGCCCGCGCCCGTCGCTGCTGCGCCGCCACCCGACGCTGGTCGTCAGCCCGCTCATCGCGATCGTGGCGCTCGGCGCCTGGGTGGTGGCCGTGGAGGTGTTCGGCGTCGAGCCGCTGATCCTGCCGCCCCCGCTGGACGTGCTCGACGAGCTGTGGCTCATGCTCACCAGCGCCGAGCTCTACCAGAACCTGCTGGTGACCGTCTCCGAGTTCGGCATCGGCTTCGTGCTCGGCTCGGTGCTGGCGATCGTCGTCGCCGCCGTGCTCGTGCGGATCCCGGTGCTGGAGAAGGGCTTCTCGCCGTACATCATCGCCTTCCAGAACTTCCCCAAGATCGCCATCGCGCCGATGCTCATCACCTGGTTCGGCTTCGGCATGGCCCCCAAGACCGCCCTGGCGACCGTGCTCGCGTTCTTCCCCGTCTTCGTCAACGTCATCGTCGGGCTCAAGTCCTCCACGCGGGAGCAGCGCGACCTCATGCGCATGCTGCAGGCCTCCGAGTGGCAGACGTTCTGGATGCTGCGGGTCAAGGTCGCGCTGCCGTACATCTTCGCCGCCCTGCGCGTCGCGGCCGTGTTCAGCCTGCTGGGCGCGATCACGGGGGAGTTCATCAGCTCGTCGCAAGGGCTCGGGTACATGCTGCTGCAGCGCAACGCCCAGCTGCACGTCGACGGGGTGTTCGCCCTGCTCATCGTCATGGCGACGATCGGGCTGGCGGTGCACGGGATCCTCGGGCTGCTCAACCGGAAGGTCATCTTCTGGGAGGACCACGACCAGGCCCGGCGCCCGGTGCAGGAAGAGAGCGTCTGAGCCATGCGCCGCACGTTGTTCGCCCCGGAGCACGAGCAGTTCCGGGAGCTGGTCCGCACGGTGATCGAGCGGGAGGTGGTGCCGCACCACGAGCGGTGGCGGGAGGCGGGGATCGTGCCCCGCGACCTGTTCCGCACCCTCGGCACCGTGGGCATCATGGGCTTCGCCCTGCCCTCGTCCTTCGGCGGCGGCGGGGCCGACGACTACCGGTACAACGTCGTCATCCAGGAGGAGGCCGCCCGGGCCGTCGTGACCCTGGGCGGGCTGCGCACCCACCTGGACATCGTCCTGCCCTACTTCCTCGCCTTCGCCGACGAGGACCAGCGCGCCCGCTGGTTCCCCGGCCTGGCCTCCGGCGAGCTGTACTCCGCGATCGCCATGAGCGAGCCCGGCGTCGGCTCGGACCTGGCCGGCATCGCCACGACCGCGGTCCGCGACGGCGAGCACTACGTCGTCAACGGGGCCAAGACCTTCATCACCGGCGGCGAACTGGCCGACCTCGTGGTCGTGGTGGTCCGCACCGGCCGCGACCCGGACGACCGCCGGGCCGGGCTGACGCTGCTCGTCGTCGAGAAGGGCACGCCCGGCTTCACCGTCGGCCGCCGGCTGCACAAGATCGGCCTCTCCACCCAGGACACCGTCGAGCTGGCCTTCGACGACGTCCGGGTGCCGGTGGCCAACCGGCTCGGCGCCGAGGGCTCCGGCTTCGCCGCGCTCACCCACAACCTCGCCCAGGAGCGGCTCGCGATCGCCGTCGGCTCGGTCGCCCAGGCCGTCAGCGCCCACGAGCACACCATCCGCTACGTGCGCGACCGGACCGTCTTCGGCCGGCCCCTCGCCCAGTTCCAGAACACCAAGTTCGAGCTCGCCGCGATGGCCGCCGAGCTGGCCGCCGGGCAGGCGCTGCTCGACGCGGCCGTGCGGGCGCACCTCGACGGCGAGCTCGCCCCGGCGGACGCGGCCAAGACCAAGCTGTTCTGCACCGAGCTGCAGGGCCGCGTGGTCGACCGCTGCCTGCAGTTGCACGGCGGCTACGGCTACGTCACCGAGTACCCGATCGCCCGCATGTACGCCGACGCCCGGGTCACCCGCATCTACGGTGGTACCAGCGAGGTCCTGAAGTCCATCATCAGCAAGTCGCTGGAGTTGTGAGCCGTGCCCGTCTACGCCTTCGGAGACTCGGTCCCGAGCATCGACCCGTCCGCCTACGTCCACCCCGACGCCATCGTCATCGGCCGGGTCGTGCTCGGCCCCGACGCCTCCGTCTGGCCCGGCGCGGTGCTGCGCGGCGACAGCAACGAGATCACCGTCGGCGCCGGGACGAACATCCAGGACGGATCCGTCGTGCACGCCAACGACCGCCACGCCACCCGCATCGGCGCGCGGTGCATCGTCGGGCACCTGGCCCACCTGGAGGGCTGCGTCGTCGAGGACGGCGCGCTGATCGGCTCGCAGGCCGTCGTGCTCCCGGGTGCGCACGTCGGGGCCGGGGCCCTGGTCGGCGCGTCCGCGCTCGTGCCGCCCCGGTTCACGGTCCCGCCCCGCACCACGGCCCTCGGCGTGCCGGTGCGCATCCGCGACACCCCGCCCGACGCCGAGCACCTGCGGATCAACGCCGAGCGGTACATCGAGACCGCCCGCCGCTTCCGCCGCGAACTGCGCCGGATCGACTGAGAGGACCGCCCATGCAGGAGCAGATGCCGGCCCTCGACGGCGTGCGCGTCGTCGAGTTCGGCCAGCTCATCGCCGGCCCGTTCTGCGGTCAGCTGCTGGCGGACTTCGGCGCCGACGTCATCAAGGTCGAGCAGCCCCGCGACGGCGACCCGATGCGCCACTGGGGCCTGAGCAAGGACGGCAAGTCGCTGTCGTGGAGCGTCATCGCCCGCGGCAAGCGCAGCGTGACCGCCGACCTCAAGTCCGCCGAGGGCAAGGCGTTCGCGCTGGAGCTCATCGCCCAGGCCGACGTCCTCGTGGAGAACTTCCGGCCGGGGACGCTGGAGCGGCTGGGCCTGGGCTGGGACGAGCTCTCGGCCGTGAACCCGCGGCTCGTCCTGGTGCGGGTCAGCGGCTTCGGCCAGACCGGCCCCTACGCGGCCCGGGCCGGCTACGGCTCCATCGGCGAGGCGATGGGCGGCCTGCGCCATCTCGTCGGCGACCCCGACCGCCCGCCGAGCCGCACCGGCCTGTCCATCGGCGACATGCTGGCCGGCATGCACGCCGCCTGGGGCACGGTCCTCGCCCTCTTCGCCCGCGGGCGCACCGGCCTCGGCCAGGTCGTCGACGTGTCCATCTACGAGTCCGTGCTCGCCATGACCGAGGCCCTCGTCCCCGACTACGCCCTCGCCGGCGTGACCCGCGAGCGCTCGGGCGCCGTCCTGCCCGGCGTCGCGCCGTCCAACGTGTACCCGACCGCCGACGGCGACTTCGTGCTCGTCGCCGCGAACCAGGACACGGTGTTCCGCCGCCTCGCCGCCGCCATGGGCCGCCCGGACCTCGCCACCTGCGAGGAGTACGCCACCCACGCCGCCCGCGGGGCGCGCCAGCGGGAGCTCGACGACCTCATCGCGGGGTGGACGCGGCAGTACCCGGCCGGAGAGGTGCTGGCCCGGCTGGAGGAGCACGCGGTGCCGGCCGGCCGCGTCTTCACCGCCCGCGACATGCTCGCCGACCCGCACTTCGAGGCGCGGGAGAGCATCGTGCGGGTGCCGGACGCCGACCTGGGCGCGGTCCCGATGCAGAACGTGGCGCCCCGGCTCTCGGCCACGCCCGGCCGCATCCGCTGGACCGGCCCGGCCCTGGGCGAGCACGACGAGGAGGTGCGCGCGTCGCTGCACCGGTGACGCGACGACAGCCGGCGCGCTATCCTGGGGGCGGCCCTTCCGCCGTCGATGGCCCGCGTGCGCCGCGAAGCACGTCCTCCCATGGCTACCGCCATCCGCGTCCGCACCCGCTCCGAGGTGCGCTCCGCCCGCCGCCCCCGCTCGCACCGCTGCTGGGGACATCTCCTGGCCGCGCCGCTGTGGCCCATGCACGGCGTCAACCTCGGCACCCTCCTGCGCACCTGCGACGCCGTCGGGGCCTGCCTCGTCGTGCCGCGGCTGCCGTGGATCGACGAGGCCCTCGCCCGCGGCAACACGCTGCGCCGGCCCGCCTGCGTGCACCGCATCGGCGACCCGCTGCGCTGGCTGGCCGCGGAGCGCGCGGCGGGCGCGCGGATCCTGGGCGTGGAGCTCGCCGACGAGGCCGTGCGCCTGGCCGACCTGCCCGCCGCGCGCCGGCGCACCGTGATGGTCCTCGGCCACGAGTCGACGGGCATCCCGCCCGAGGCCCTGGACCTCCTCGACGGCGCCGTCGAGATCCCGATGATCGGCACGGGCATGAGCCTGAACGTCGCCGTGGCCGGCTCGCTCGTGCTCTACAAGCTCGCCGGCCTGCTGTAACCGCCGCTCGGGTCGGTGGCGGACGGGCCGGCCGACACCGCCGGACCCGCGCCACCGCGGGGACCCGTCGACAGCGCCGGACCCGTCGACACCGCGGGACCCGCGACACCGCAGGGACCCGTCGACAGCGCCGGACCCGTCGCCGGGCTTCGCGGTGCGCGCGGAGCCGGTTCCGGCTACCCGAGGACCTCGCGGAGCTTCGCGGCGAACTCCGCCGGCTTGCCCGCGTAGCCGGAATCGCCCCCGACGAAGCCGCCATGGTGGCTCGGGAACACCGTGACCTCGTGGCCCAGCAGGGCGGCCACGCCCTCGGCCGTGCGCGCCGTGTACGTCTCCGCCGATTCCTCGCCGACCCCGACCACGATGCGCGTCGGGGCCGCGGACAGGGCGGCCGCGTCCGGGCGGTAGTCGGTGATCGCCCACGCGCGCCTCGACAGCAGCGGGTCGTCGCGGCGCCCGTCGTCCTCGGTGGGCATCCCGAACATCGCCGGGTCGGGGTCCGGCTGCGCGAAGTAGTCCTCGGTGAACTCGCCCTTCCAGGAGGTCATGGCGATGAACGCGGCCATGCCCGCGCCGGAGCCGTTCGCCTCGTAGGCGGCGTTGAAGCGGGCCCGGGCCCGGTTCGCGGCCTCGGCGTCGGGGAGCACCGCGTTGATCGGCGGCTCGTGCGCGACCAGCACGGCGATGTCGCCGGGGTGGGTGGACACCCACTCGAGCGCCGTCACCGCCCCGCCGCTGCTGGCGAAGACGTCGACCGGCCCGGCGCCGAGCGCCTCGGCGAGGCGGTGCAGGTCGGCGGCCTGCTCCTGCGGCGAGTCGGTGGCCACGCCGTCGGTGCGGACGCTGCGGCCTAGGCCGCGCGGGTCGTAGGTGACGACGGTCCGGTCCGGGAAGTGCGCGGCCAGCGCGCGGAACCCGTCCGCGGCCATCGGCTGGCCGATCATGAACAGCAGGGGCCGGCCGTCCGCCGCCGGCAGCGGGCCGGTGACGTCGTAGACCAGGTCGACCCCGGGCAGGGCGAGCGTGTGCGTCGTCTGCGTCATGCCCCGAGCCTAGGGCGGCGGCCGCGGCCGTGTGGCCCGTCCGGCGCGAACCGGACGAACGTGGGATACCGGCTCAGCCGCCGGCCTCGTAGGCCAGGATGGCGGCCTGGACGCGGTTGTTCAGGCCCAGCCGCAGCAGGATCGCGCTCACGTGGGCCTTGACCGTGCCCTCGGAGAGGCGCAGCTCGGCGGCGATCTCCTGGTTGGACAGGCCCCGGCCGACGCCGCCGAGCACGTCGCGTTCGCGCGGGGTCAGCCGGTCCAGGCGCCGCCGGGCGGCCTCCGCGCGGGCGAGGCGGTCGCCGCCGAGGCGGGTCATGACCTTCTGGGCGATGCGCGGCGACAGGTAGGCGGCGCCGCCGGCGACCGCGCGCACGCCGAGGATCAGCTCGCGCGGGTCGGCCGCCTTGAGCACGAGCTCGATCCGCTGCCGCTGCCCGCCCGTGGCCGGCGGCTCGGCGCCGTGGGTCAGGGCGACCAGGCCGCGCAGCACCTCGTACGTGTCGTCGTAGAGGCCCGCGCTGTTCGTCATGACCGCGTACCCGTAGCCGGTGGCGGGATCGATCGCCTCGACGGCCGTGTAGGTGAACAGGTTCCCCGAGTGCACGAGCAGCTCGCGGCCGTCCACGTCGGTCGGGCCCCAGCCCATCGCGTAGTCGCGCACCTTCGACGGCGCGTGCATGGCCGCGAGGCTCTCCGGCCGGACGACCTGCGGGCCGTGGCCGGTCTGGGCGATGAGCCACCGGCCCATGTCCTCGGCGTCGGTGACGACCCCGCCCGCGCCGCCGTGCGCCCCGAACGCGCGCAGCTCCGGCCGCGCGACCCAGGCGCCGAAGAGCGAGATGTGGCCGTCCGCCGCCGCGCCCCCGACGGAGCTGCCGGTCATCCCGAGCGGTTCGAAGACGTGCATCCGGACGTACTGCCCGAAGCCCACGCCCCCGGCGACCTCCACGAGCCGGGCGGCGATCTCGTAGTTGGCGTTGCAATAGGCCCACGCGGTGCCGGGCTCGGCGGCGAGGTGCCCGGACCGCAGCGCCGCCACGTACGCGGCCGGGCTGGCGGTGGACTCGGCCGCGGGGATGTCGACGCCGCCGTCGGCGAGGCCGGAGGTCTGGTCGAGCAGCTGGCGCACCGTGACGCGGGCCGCGCGCGGGTCGGCCATCCGGAACTCGGGGAGCTGGTCCGCGACGGGCTCGTCCAGCGCGACCTTCCCGGCGTCCACGAGCGTCATGACCGCCGTCGCCGTGAACGACTTGGTCACCGAGGCGACCCGCATCGGCGTGCGCGCGGTGACCGGCGCCCCCGTCGAGTCGTGGCCGTAGCCGGCCGCGTGCACGACCTCGTCCCCGTGCGTCACGACGGCGGAGAGCCCGGGCAGCCCGGTCCCGTCGAGGGCCTGGCGCAGGTAGGTGTCGATGGGCGTCGGGGTTGTCGGTGCGGCCGGCGCGGCCTGGGCCGGCGCGGCGGGCCACAGCACGACGGCGGCGGCCGCGAGGGCGAGCAGTCTGCGGTTCATGCCACCCGACGCTAGGCAGCGGCGCGCCCGGGCGGATCTGCCGAAACGCCGCGGCCACCCCCGACGAAAGTCGGGGGTGCGATACCCTTCGCGGCGGCAAGTACTGAAGCGAGGTGCCCCGCCGGCGACGGCGGGGAGAATCTGGGAAGCCGGTGCGAATCCGGCACGGGCCCGCCGCGGTGACCGGGGAGCCGCCGCCCACACGCGCACGCGTAGCCACTGGCCCGCACGGGCTGGGAAGGCGGGCGGTGAGGCGACGATCCGGGAGTCCGAAGACCGGCCTCGCGACTGACGGCCCCGGCCCGCCCGGGGCGTGAGCGCAGCGGGAGCCTGCCATGACGCACGAGCTGTACGACATCATCAACCGCCGCCGCGACGTGCGCGGCGAGTTCACGGGCGCGCCGGTGCCCGACGCCACGCTCGACCGGATCCTCGGCGCCGCGCACGCCGCCCCCAGCGTCGGGCTGTCCCAGCCGTGGGACTTCGTCGTCGTGCGCGACCGGGCCCTGCACGAGGCCTTCCACGCGCACGTGTCCCACGAGCGCGAGGTGTTCGCCGCGACCCTCGACGCCGAGGCGGCCGCCCGCTTCGCCCGCATCAAGATCGACGGGGTACTGGAGTCGACGCTGTCGGTCGTGGTCACGTACGACGCCGAGCGCGGCGGCCCCGCGGTGCTGGGCCGCCACGCGATCGCCGACGCCGGCCTCTACTCGGTGTGCCTCGCCATCCAGAACCTGTGGCTCGCGGCCACGGCCGAGGACCTCGGCGTCGGCTGGGTGTCGTTCTACCGCGAGGACTTCCTGCGCGGCCTGCTCGGCATCCCGCCCGGCGTGCGGCCCGTGGCGTGGCTGTGCCTCGGGCCGGTGAGCCGGCTGATGGAGGTGCCGGACCTGGAGCGGCACGGGTGGCGCCGCCGCTCCCCGCTGCACCAGGTCCGCCACGAGGACCGCTGGTGATCAGCCGGCGCGCCAGTCGGGGGCCTCGTCGGTCCCCGGGCCGAAGGTGACCTGGGCGTTGCCGGTGCCGTCGGGGTTGATCGTGAAGATGTGCCCCCAGGCCTCGTCGTCGTCCAGGTCGCAGTACGCGATCCGCGGCACGCTAGCCGACCGCGACCCGCTCAATTCCGGGCAAGTCGCCACCCCCGCCGAAACCCGACACCCGACGCCTAGATGCAGATCCAGCAGTAGAGGCCCTTGCCGGCGCGGCTCACCTCGGCGAGCGAGTGCAGGAACTCGGCCGCGTCGGGCGGGGCGAAGCCGCCGTCGAACTCCTCGATGCGCGACCAGGGCTCGGCGACCGCGTCGAGCTCGGCCGGGGTCGCGGCGGCCAGAGCGGCGCGCAGGTCCGGGCTGATCGGGAGCACCAGCTGGTCGAAGTCCGGGGTCGCCGCGATCGGCGCCCCGGACGAGCGGTCGACGCCCGCGAACAGCCGCGCGAGCTCGCCGAGGCGCACTGCGGGGTCGATGCGGCACGAGACCACCGGGCCGTCGTGGCCGTCCGGCCCGCCGGGGCCGCCGGGCAGGTCGAGCGCCGCGGCCGCCTGCTCGTCGGAGTCGGCGGCGAAATAGTCGTAGATCACTCCCATGGCGACATCATCGCGCATGGCCGGGCGGTGGCGCGCGGCGTCAGTTGCCGCCGCGGCCGGTGTCCATGACCTTCGCCGACGCCTTGACCTGAGCCTTCTTGGTCTGCTTGCCGCCGGTGGTGGTGATCGTGTACGTGTGCGTCTCGACGCTGCCGACCGGGCCGCCGCACGAGAACGTGAACGTCTCCGTGCCGCTCGCGGGGTAGTTGCCGTAGCTGCCGGGCAGGTCCGGGTTGTCCACCGACAGCCCGATCCCGGTGGCGCCGGTGACCTTCCACTTGATGATCACGGGTACGGCGTCGGCACGGTACACGGCGGTGCCCTCGGGGCACTTCGGCTGCTGGACGATCTTGAACTCGACGATCTTCGTGTCGCCCTTGGGCTTGCTCTGCTTCGTCGGGCTCGGCTTGAGCGAGGACGTGGCGCCGGCCGGCACCATGTCCGGCGACTCGGCCGGGTCGTCGCCGGAGCAGGCGGCGGTGCTCAGCCCGGCGAGGGCGATCGCGGCGACGGCCATCGAGAGGCGGACGCTCGGACGGTTCATGGTGTGCCTCCCGGCAACGGTCGGTGGTGCATCGATACGTCTGACGCTAGGTCCGGGCCGATCGCGTGTGATCCAGGATTCGTGCCACGACCTCCCCGGACCCGTTCCAGGCCGTTCCGCCCCTTGCCGGGCCGTGCCATGCTGCCCGCATGGCGAACACGGACACCGCACCCGGCGAGGCCGCGGCCCCGCCGCCGGCCCGGCCGCCCCGCCGCCGGCGCCGGGTGCTGCTGCGCCTCGGTGTCGTCGCGGTGCTGCTCGTCGCGGTGGTGATGGTCCCGACCGCGTGGGTCCACGCGTCGTCCTCCGGGCGCCTCGTCGCCGTCGCGCAGGCGCCGGCCGCCGACGTCGCGATCGTCTTCGGGGCCCAGGTCGCGCCCGGCGGCCAGGACCCGATGACCTTCCTGCGCAACCGCCTCGACAAGGCCGCCGAGCTCGTCGCCGCCGGCAAGGTGAAGGCGCTGCTCATCTCCGGCGACGCGCACGGCGGCTCGGGCAACGAGGTCCGGGTGATGGGGGACTACCTCGCCCAGCACGGCGTCGAGCGGTCCCGCGTCGTCGTCGATCCCTACGGCCTGGACACCTACGACACCTGCCGCCGCGCGCACGACGTCTACGGCGTGACCAGGGCGCTCCTGGTGAGCCAGGACATCCACCTGTACCGTGCGGTCACCCTCTGCCGCCGCGTCGGCGTCGACGCCTGGGGCGTGCCGTCGGGGTGCGACGGCTGCCGGCAGATCACGATCTGGAAGAACCGCGCCCGGGACGTCGGCGCGGCGTGGAAGGCGGCCTGGGACGCCACGCGACTGCGCCCGCCGGCCGTGCAGTCCCCGCCGGACCGCAGCCTGGCCGACGCGATCGCCGCCCACACACCCTGACGCCGGGGGTCAGTGCCCGGCCGGCTCGATGAGGACCTTCAGGCCCTTGCGGGCGTTGGCGACGGGGAAGGCCTCGGCCACCGAGGTCAGCGGGTAGCGGTGGCTCACCAGGGACCGCACGTCCGCCCGGCCCCCGGTGACGAGGGCGAGCGCCCGCGGGTACACCTCCTTCATCCGCCGCACCATCGCGAACGTGAGGCCCTTGCGCCGGGCGGCCGCCGCCGGGAACGCCGACGTGTCGGTGCTCGGGATGCCGCCGAGCACGACCCGGCCGCCGGGGCGCACCACGGTGACGGCGGCCTCGATGGCGGCGTCGGTGCCGGCGATCTCGAAGGCGACGTCGGCGCCGCGGCCGTCGGTGAAGTCCGCGAGGGCATCGGCGACGCCGGCGGAGGCCGGGTCGAGCACGACGTCCGCACCGTAGGCGACGGCGGCCATGCGGCGGTGGGGGAGCGGGTCGGTGGCGAGCACCCGGGCGGCTCCGGCGGCCCGGGCGACCTGGATCAGCAGCAGCCCGATCGGGCCGCAGCCGAGCACCGCGACGTCGGCGCCGAGGGGCACGTGGCCCAGGTCGACCGCGTGGACGGCGACGCCCAGCGGCTCGAGCATCGCGCCGTCGGCGTCGGTGAGGGCCTCGGGCAGGGGGTGCAGGCGGTCGGTCGGCCACGCCAGGTACTGCTGCAGCCCCCCGTCGCGACGCCCGTGCCCGGCGAAGACGATGTCGCGGCAGAGGTTCGGGTGCCCGGCCCGGCACAGGTCGCAGCGGTGGCACGGGATCGCCGGGTCGATCGCGACCCGCACGCCGTCCAGCGCGCCGCCGCGCACGACCCCGGCCATCTCGTGCCCGCCGACGATCGGGTGCGCGATGCGGGCGTCGCCGATGCCGCCCTCCGCGTACCAGTGCAGATCCGACCCGCACAGCCCGACCGCGGTCACCTCGACCAGGCTCTCGCCCGCGCCGGGCACGGGCACGGGCTCCGCGGCCAGCCGGACGTCCCCGGCCGCGTGTAGTCGCGCGCTGAGATTCACACCGCAACTCTAGGCAGGAACTCTGGGCAGTGGGACGACGAGCGGCGTACCCGTCGCCGGGTCCGGGATCACGAGCGCCTCCAGCCCGAAGACCGACGACAGCAGCTCGGGGGTGAACACCGCCGCCGGCTCGCCCTGCGCCACGATGGCGCCGCCGCGCATCGCCACCACGTGGTCGGCGTAGCGGGCGGCCAGGTTCAGGTCGTGCAGCACCATCACGATCGTCCGGCCGCGCTCGCGGTGCAGCCGCGACACCAGGTCGAGCACGTCGATCTGGTGGGACAGGTCCAGGTACGTCGTCGGCTCGTCCAGCAGCAGGATCTCGGTGCCCTGGGCGAGCGCCATCGACAGCCAGGCGCGCTGGCGCTGGCCGCCGGAGAGCGCGTCGACGGGGCGGCCGGCGAGGTCGAGCATGTCCGTCCACGCCAGGGCCTCGGCGACGATCGCCTCGTCGGCGGCCGACCACTGGCGCAACCAGTTCTGGTGCGGGTGGCGGCCGCGCATGACGAGGTCGGCGACGGTGAGCCCGTCCGGCGCGACCGGGCTCTGCGGCAGCAGGCCGAGGACCCGGGCCACCTCGCGGGTGGGGATGCGCTCGATGCGCCGCCCGTCCAGGAGCACCTCGCCGGCCCGTGGGCGCAGCAGCCGGCCGAGCGCGCGCAGCAGCGTGGACTTGCCGCAGCCGTTGGGCCCGACGACGGCGGTGACGGCCCCCGGGGGCACGTCGAGGTCGAGGCCGTCGACGACGACGCGGTCGCCGTAGGCGAGCCGCAGCCCCCGCGCCTGAAGCCGAGTGGTCATGCCGAGTTCCTCCGGTTCGTGCGCACGAGCAGCCAGAGCAGGTAGGGGGCGCCCACGATCGCGGTGACGAGGCCGACCGGCAGCTCGCGGCCGGGCAGCACCGTGCGGGCGAGCAGATCGGCGGCGACCACGAGCAGCGCGCCGAGCACGGCCGAGGTGAGCAGGGGCGGGCGGGAGCCGCCGCACAGGCGCAGCGCGACCTGGGGCACCACGAAGGCGACGAACTCGATCGGGCCGGCGGCGGACACGGCGGCCGCGGCCAGGGCGATCGCGGTCAGCACCACGGCCAGCCGCGCGAGCTGCAGCCGTACGCCCAGCGCCCGCGCCACGTCGTCGTCGAACTGGATCGCCTTGAGCGTGAACCCGGTGGCGAGGGCCGCGGGCAGCAGGACGGCCAGGGCGACGGCGAGCGGGCGCACCCGGTCCCACTCGACGCCCGCGACCGAGCCGTTGAGCCAGACCGTGGCCCGGTAGGCGTCGACGATCTCGGCCCGCACCAGGAACCACGACACGCCGCTCTGCACGATCTCGCCGACGCCGAGCCCGACGAGCACCAGCCGGTAGCCGTCGATGCCGCGCCGCCAGGCGAGGACGTAGACGAGCGCGGCCGCGAGCAGCCCGCCGGCCAGCGCCGCGAGGGGCACCCCGGCCGCGCTGCCCCCGCCCCCGAGCACGATGAGCGCGACGGCCCCGAGCGAGGCGCCGCTGGTCACGCCGAGCACGTCCGGCGTGGCGAGCGGGTTGCGGGCGAAGGTCTGGGTGAGCGCGCCCGACAGCGCCAGCGCCGCGCCCACGAGCAGGGCCGCGAGGATTCGCGGCAGCCGCAGGTCGAGCACGACCAGCCGCTGTCCGGGGGTACCGCCGCCGAGCAGGACGTCGACCACGGTGCCGGGCGGGATCGCGTAGCTGCCCCGCCCGATCGCGAGCACGGCGACCGCGACGGCCACGGCGAGCCCCGCCAGCCCGACGGCGGCGGCCCGGGCGTAGGGCCTCACAGCCGGACCAGCCCGCGGCGGCGCCGGACGAGCGCGATGAAGAACGGCGCGCCGACGACGGCGAGCACGATCCCGGTCTGCAGCTCGCCGGGGCTGACCACGACCCGGCCGAGCGTGTCCGCGACGAGCAGCAGCGCGGCGCCGGCCAGCGCCGAGCAGGGCACCAGCCAGCGGTGGTCGGGGCCGGTGAGCGTGCGGGCCAGGTGCGGCACGATGAGGCCGAGGAACGCGATCGGGCCGCAGGCCGCGGTGGCCGCCCCGGCCAGCAGCACGATCGCCGCGACCCCGGCCGCGCGGGCCGCGAGGACCCGCTGGCCGAGCGCGCGGGCGACGTCCTCGCCGAGGCCGAGCGCGTTGAGCGCGGGCGCGTTGAGCAGCGCGAGCCCCAGCCCGGCCGCGATGAACGGGGCCACCTGGGCGGCGACGTGCGCGTCACGGCCGGACAGCGAGCCGACGACCCAGAAGCGGAACACGTTGAGGCTGGCGTTGTCGGCCAGCAGCATCGCCTGGGTGAACGAGGCCAGCAGCGCGCTGATGGCGAGCCCCGCCAGGGCGAGCGTGACCGGGGTCGGGCCGCCGCGCCGGCCGGCGGCGATGCCGAAGACGAGCACGCTGGCGAGCAGGGCGCCGGCGAAGGCGAACCAGATGTACCCGGCGAGGGTGCGGGTGCCGAGCTGGATGCCGATCACGACCATGAACGAGGCGCCGGCCGAGACGCCGAGCAGGCCCGGGTCGGCGATCGGGTTGCGGGTGTGGCCCTGCATGAGCGCGCCCGCGGCACCGAGGGCGAGCCCGACGAGCAGGCCGAGGATCGTGCGCGGCAGCCGCAGCTCACGCACGATCGCCACGGCCTCGGGGGCCGCCGTGTCGGGGGAGACGATCGCCCGTGCCACGGCAGCGGGGCTCAGTGTCTGCGCGCCGACGGCCAGGCTGAGCAGCACCGCGGCGCCGGCCGCGGCCACCAGCGTGAGCAGGGCGACGGCCCGTCGGGGGCGCCGGGCGGGCCGCGGCGGCGGGGCGTCCACCCGGGGGACGACTACCGGCAAAATTGTCACCTCTATCGCTGAACGTCGAACGAAGGTTAGCCTTATCAAATATCGGGCGCCGTCTTGCCCTCGACCGGAATGATCACTTAGGTTAGCCTAACCTAACTCCGAACGTGAGGCCCGACATGACCTTTTCCCTGCGTCCCGCCCGCCGGTTCGTGGCGGCCGGGATCGCCCTCGCCGCCGGGATCGCGCTGCTCAGCGCGTGCGGCGACGACGCCCAGAGCGAGGATGCGGCCGCGACCGGCTCGGCGCCCGCGGCGGCGAGCTACCCGGTCGCGCTGACGCACAAGCTGGGGACCGCGCAGATCAAGGCCGCGCCGCAGCGGATCGTGGCCCTGTCCGACGCCGACCTCGACGCGCTGCTCATGCTGGGCGTGCAGCCGGTCGGCATCGCCGAGTCCGCGGGCGAGGGCGGTGTCACGCCGTGGGCCAAGCCGAAGCTGACCGGCACGCCGGCCGTGCTCACGGCGGGCGACACCGGCTTCGACATCGAGAAGATCGCGGCGCTGAACCCGGACCTGATCCTGGCCGGCGGCGACTACTACATCAAGGACGAGTACGAGAAGCTCAGCAAGCTCGCGCCGACCACCGCCTATGAGACCACCGGCCCGTTCGAGGACTCGTGGCAGACCACGCTGCGCCAGGTCGCCAAGGCCGTGGGCCGGCCGGCCGACGCGGAGAAGATCGTCACCGACGTCGAGGCCAAGATCACCAAGGCCAAGTCGGACCACCCGGAGCTGGCCGGCAAGAAGTTCTCGCTGAGCCAGATGTGGGAGGCCGGCTCCATCGGCGTGCTGCGCTCCGACAAGGACGCCGGGGTCAAGATGCTCAACGACTTCGGCATGGTGCTGGCCCCGGGCGTGGCCGCGCTGCAGGGCGAGGACTTCGCGGTGCAGCTGAGCCTGGAGAAGGTCGGGGTGCTCGACACCGACGTGGTGCTCGTCTACTACGCCGAGGACGGCCTCAAGCCCCAGCTCGAGGGCAACGCGCTGTTCAAGGGGCTGACCGCGGTCAAGCGCGGCTCCTACGCGGCGCTGAGCGGGGCCCAGTTCTCCGCGCTGCGCACGCCGACGCCGCTGTCGGTGCAGTACATCATCGAGAACGTCCTGCCGGCGATCTCGACCGCGGCCAGGGCGACCGGCTGAGTGTCCGGCCGAGAGGTGACGGCGGGCCTCGCCGCGGCGGTCGTCGCGGCGGGACCCCCGCCCGTCCCGGTGCTCGCCCCGCCGTGGGCGATCCGCCCGCTCGCCGCCGGGGGTGCCGATGCCGAGCTGGTCAGCCGGTGGATGGGCGAGCCGCACGTGGAGGCGTTCTGGCGCGCCGCGTGGCCGGCGCCGCGCTGGGCCGAGGAGCTCGCTGGGCAGCTGGCGGGCGAGCACTCCCGGCCGTACCTGGTCTCCTTCGAGGGCGACCCGCTGTCCTATGTGGAGATCTACCGCACCCCGCGGGACGTGGTCGGGCGGCAGTACGACGCCGACCCCTACGACCTGGGCGTGCACCTGGCGATCGGGGACCCGCGGCGGACCGGCCAGGGGCTCGGCCGCGCCATGGTGCGCGCGATCGCCGAGGGCCTGGCCGTGGCCGACCCGCGCTGCCGGCGGGTGTTCGCCGACCCCGACGAGCGGCACGTGGTCGCCCGCCGGATGTTCGCGCGGGCCGGATTCCAGTCCATCGGAATCCATGACCTGGGCCACAAACGGGCCGAACTCCTCTTTACTGTCGTGAATTAGTAAGGTTAGCCTAACCTGACAACCCGGAAGGCCGTCCCAATGAACATCGAGCGGATGCGCAGCGACGTCGCCGAGGCGCTCGCCGAAGTCGCCGAGGAGCCCGCCGCGTTCGCCGACGACGACAACCTGATCGACCTCGGCCTCGACTCGATCCGGCTGATGAGCCTGGCGACCCGCTGGCGCGCCGCCGGCTTCGAGGCCGGATACCTGGACCTGGCGATGGAGCCGACGGTCGCGGCCTGGGCGCAGCGGCTGGAGGCGTCGAACGTGCTGGAGGAGAAGCGTTGAGCCCGATCATCGAGAACGCCGACGTCGTGGTCGTCGGCGGCGGACCCGGCGGATCGACCGCCGCCACGCTGCTCGCCAAGCGCGGGCACCGGGTGGTGCTGCTGGAGAAGGAGACCTTTCCGCGGTACCAGATCGGCGAGTCCCTGCTCCCCTCGACCGTGCACGGCATCGGCCGGATTCTCGGCGTCAGCGAGGAGCTCGCGAACGCCGGGTTCACCGTCAAGCGCGGCGGCAGCTTCCGCTGGGGCACCAACCCGGTGCCGTGGAACTTCCTCTTCGCCGTGGCCCCCGAGCTGTCCGGCCCGACGTCGACCGCCTACCAGGTCGAGCGGATGAAGTTCGACGACATCCTGCTGCGCAACGCCGCGCGCAACGGCGTCGACGTGCGCGAGAACAGCCCCGTGACCGACGTCATCGCCGACGAGGAGCGGGTGCGCGGGGTGCGCTACACCGACCCCGACGGCAACGAGCGCGAGATCCACGCGACGTTCGTCGTCGACGCCTCCGGCAACCGCAGCCGCGTGCACCAGCACGTCGGCGGCGAGCGGATCTACTCCGAGTTCTTCAAGAACATCGCGCTGTTCGGCTACTTCGAGGGCGGCAAGCGCCTGCCCGCCCCCGACTCCGGCAACATCCTGTGCGCCGCGTTCGACGAGGGCTGGATCTGGTACATCCCGCTGTCCGACACCCTCACCAGCGTCGGCGCCGTGATCAGCCGCGAGCACGCGAGCCGCCTGCAGGGCGACCAGGAGCAGGCGCTGCACGGGTTCATCGACCGCTGCGCGATCGTCAAGGACTTCCTCGCCGACGCCACCCGGGTCACCGAGGGCGTCTACGGGGAACTGCGCACCCGCAAGGACTACTCGTACACCAACAGCACGTTCCACCGCCCCGGCATGGTCCTCGTCGGCGACGCCGCGTGCTTCATCGACCCGGTGTTCTCCACCGGCGTGCACCTGGCCACCTACGCCGGCCTCCTCGCGGCCCGCTCGATCAACACCGTGCTCGCCGGCGACCTGGCCGAGGCACGGGTGTTCGAGGAGTTCGAGGGGCGCTACCGCCGCGAGTACCGCGTCTTCTACGAGTTCCTCTCTGCGTTCTACGACATGCAGACGAACGAGGAGTCGTACTTCTGGAAGGCCCGCAAGGTCACCAACCTCGACACCACCGACCTGGAGGCGTTCGTGACCCTGGTCGCGGGCGCGCACTCCGGCGAGCGGGCCCTGGTGCGGACGTTCCAGGCCGCCTCCGACGACCTCGCCGGCGCGGTGGAGCGGACCGGCAGCATGCAGACCACCTCCGGCGAGCGCATGCACCACCTCTTCGGCACCCCGGTCGTGCGCGAGGTGATGGCGGAGATGAACAACATCCAGGTCCGCGGCGTGCAGGGCGAGGCGGCCCGGGAGCTGCCGCTGCTCGACGGCGGGCTCGTCCCGGCGCCCGACGGCCTCTCGTGGGCCGATCCCGCCGCCCGGCCGGAGGAGGCCCGATGACCACGAACCCGTTCGAGGACGCCGACGGCCGGTACTTCGTGCTGGTCAACGACGAGAACCAGCACTCGCTCTGGCCGGCCTTCGCCGAGGTGCCGGCCGGCTGGCGGGTGGTGTTCGGCGAGGACGGGCGCGACGCCTGCCTCGAATACGTCGAGCGGCACTGGACCGACATGCGCCCGGCCAGCCTCTACGCCTCGTAACGCGCCCGCACACACGCATCCCGCCGCGCCGGCCCCGGTGCGGCGGGCCCTGCGCTGCTCAAGGAGAGCCACACCGTGACCGACCGTCTCGACCTCACCGGAGCCCAGGCCGGGGTCTGGTACGCCCACCAGATCGATCCCGGCCCGGCGTTCACGACGGCCGCGTGCGTCGACATCGACGGCGACATCGACCCGCGCCTGTTCGAGCGGGCGCTGCGCCGGGTCGTCGGCGAGGCCGAGGCCCTGCGCGTGCGGATCACGGCGGACGGGCGGCAGGAGATCGGCGAGCCGCGGTGGGAGCTCGAGGTCGGCGACGACGCGGAGGCCTGGCTCGCCCGGGACGCCACCGTCGACCTGGCGGCCGGGCCGCTCTTCGCGCAGGCACTGGTCCGGCGCGGTCCCGGGCGCTGGACGTGGTACCAGCGCTGCCACCACCTCGTGACGGACGCGTACACGTTCGCGCTCCTCGCCCAGCGCCTGGCCGCGGTCTACACCGCGCTGGCGGCGGGGGAGGAGCCGGCGCCGTCGCCGTTCGGCCGGCTCGCCGACGTCGTGGCCGAGGACGCCGCCTACCGCGCCTCCGAGCGCTTCGAGCGCGACCGCGCGTTCTGGCGCGAGCACCTCGCCGGGATCGAGGTGCCCGACCTCGCCTCGGGCCCGGCCCGCCCCGGCCCCACCTTCCTGCGCCGCCGGGTGAGCGTGGACGCGGCGAACGCCCGCGCCGAGGCCGTGCTGGCCGCCGTCGCGCTCTACGTGCACCGGCTCACCGGCGCCGGTGAGGTCGTGCTGGGCCTGCCGATGATGGGCCGCCTCGGCTCCGTCGCCGCGAAGGTCCCCGTCACCGCCGTCAACGTGCTACCGCTGCGCGTGGCCGTGCACCCCGCCGACACCATCTCCGGGCTCGTGCGCCGGGTCGCGGCCGGGCTGCGGGCGATCCGGGCGCATCAGCGGTACCGCGGCGAGGACATCCGCCGCGACCTCGGGCTCGTCGGCGGCGACCGGCGCCTGGTCGGCCCGTGGGTCAACATCAAGCCCTTCGGCACCGTGCTGTCCTTCGCCGGCGCGCCGGGCTCGCCCCGATACCTGTCCGCCGGGCCGGTCGACGACCTCTCCATCACCGTCGACGACCGGGGCGGGGACGTACTCGAGATCGTCCTCGACGCCAACCCCGCCCGGTACACCGAGGCGTCCCTGGCCGCCCACGCCGAGCGCCTGGCCGCCCTCTTCGCCGCGTTCGCCGCCGCCGGCCCGGACACGCCCACCGGCCGGCTCGGCCTGGTCGCCGCCCCGCCGCTCGCGGACACCGCGCATGCCCTGCCCGCGGCCGGATTCGCCGAGCTCTGGCGCGGCTCGGGGGCGGCCGTCGTCGACGCCTCCGGCGAGGTCACCTACGCCGAGCTCCGGCAGCGGGTCGAGGCCCTGGCCGCCGGGCTGCACGAGCGTGGCATCCACAGTGGACGGACGGTCGCGGTCTGCCTGCCGCGCACCGCCGACCTGCTCGTCACCCTGCTCGCCGTGCAGCGCACCGGTGCCGCGTACCTCCCGCTCGACCCCGACTTCCCGGCCGACCGCCTCGCCTGGATGCTGGAGGACTCGGCCCCGGCCCTGCTCGTCACCTCCGGCGCCGTGCGCGCACCCGCGGCGGACGTGCCCGTGCTGCGCCTCGACGAGGGCGTGCCCGCTGCGGCGCGCCCGTGCCCGCCGCTGGAGCACCGGCCGCACGATGCCGCCTACGTGCTGTACACCTCCGGCTCCACGGGTCGTCCCAAGGGCGTCGTGGTGACCCGGGAGAACCTCGTCAACTTCCTGCTCGCCATGCGCGCGGAGATCCCCCTCGCCCCGTCGGACCGCCTGGTCGCCGTCACCACGGTGAGCTTCGACATCAGCGGCCTGGAGTTGTACCTGCCGCTGCTCGCCGGCGCCGCCGTCGTCCTCGCGGCCAAGGAGACCGTGCAGGACCCCTCGGCGCTGGCCGGACTCGTGCGCCGGACCGGCGCGACGGTCGTGCAGGCGACCCCGACGCTCTGGCAGGCGCTGATCGAGACGCCCGGCGGGGCCGCGGCGCTGTCCGGCCTGCGGGTGCTCGTCGGCGGCGAGGCCCTGCCGCCGGAGCTCGCCGCCGGGCTGCGCAAGCACGCGGCCGAGGTGACCAACCTCTACGGCCCGACCGAGACGACGATCTGGTCCACCGCCAACCGGCTCACCGACGACACCGTGAGCGTCGGGACGCCGATCTGGAACACCCGCGCCTACGTCCTGGACGCCGCGCTGCGCCCGGTCCCCGACGGCTTCCCCGGCGAGCTGTACCTCGGCGGCGCCGGCGTCGCCCGCGGCTACCTCAACCGCCCCGGCCTCACCGCGTCCCGCTTCGTCGCCGACCCGTACGCGCCCGGCGAGCGCATGTACCGCACCGGCGACCTGGCCGTGCGCCGCGCCGGCGGCACCTTCGACGTGCTCGGCCGGGTGGACCACCAGGTGAAGCTGCGCGGCTTCCGCATCGAGCTGGGCGAGGTCGAGGCCGTGCTCACCGCCCAGGCCGGCGTCCAGCGCGCGGTCGCGGTGATCCGCGAGGACAGCCCCGGCGACCGCCGCCTCGTCGCCTACGTCGTCCCCGAGTCCACTGTGGACGCCGCGGCCCTTCGGCGGGCGGCCGCCGAGGCGCTGCCCGACTACATGGTGCCGTCGGCCGTCGTCGCGCTCGACGCGCTGCCCACCACCCCGAACGGCAAGCTCGACCGCAACGCCCTGCCCGCCCCCGACTACGTCGCCGGGCCCGTCGAGGCGGCCCGCGGCCCGCAGGAGGAGCTGCTCGCGGGCATCTTCGCCGAGGTGCTGGGCCTGCCCGCGGTCGGCGTGCGCGAGGACTTCTTCGCCCTCGGCGGGCACTCGCTGCTCGCCGCCCGGGTCGCGGCCCGAGTCCGCGGCGTCTTCGGCGCCGACCTGGCCCTGCGGGACGTGTTCGACGCGCCCACGGTCGCGGCCCTCGCCGCACGCCTGGACTCCGCGGCCCGCCCGGCCCGCCCGCCCCTGCTCCCCGGGGCCGCGACCGGCGAGGTCCTCTCGCCCGCGCAGCGCCGGCTGTGGTTCCTGGAGCGCCTGGAGGGTCCGAGCGCCACGTACAACCTGCCCCTGGCCGTCGAGCTGGACGGCGCCCTGGACGTCGGCGCGCTGCGGGCCGCGCTGGCCGACCTGACCGCCCGGCACGAGCCGCTGCGCACGATCTTCCCCGAGCGCGACGGCCGGCCGGCGGCCGTGCTGCGCCCCGCCGGTGTGGAGCTCACCGTCGAGTCCATCGGGTCCGCCGGGCCCATCGGGTCCGCCGCGGACGTCGAGGCGGCCGTCAGGCGGCCGTTCGACATCACCCGCGAGATCCCGATCCGGGCGACGCTGTTCGCGGCCGGGCCGGACCGGCACGTGCTGCTGCTCGTCGTGCACCACATCGCCGGCGACGAGTGGTCGCTCACGCCGATGCTCGACGACCTCGCCACCGCCTACGCCGCCCGCGCCGAGGGCCGCGCGCCGGACTTCGCCCCGCTGCCGGTCCGCTACGCCGACTACGCCGTGTGGCAGGCCGCCCTCCCCCTCGACGAGCACCTCGACTTCTGGCGCGACGCGCTCGCCGGGGCGCCCGAGACCCTGCGGCTGCCCGCCGACCGGCCCCGCCCGGCCGAGGCCTCCGCGACCGGCGCCACGCTCGCGTTCCCGATCGCCCCGGAGCTGGAGGCGGCGCTGCGGGGCCTTGCCCGGGCGCACGGCGTCACGCTGTTCATGACCGTCCAGGCCGCCGTCGCCGCGCTGCTGTCCCGCCTCGGGGCCGGCGACGACATCCCCCTCGGCACCCCGGTCGCGGGCCGCCCCGACGAGGCCCTGGAGCGGCTGGCCGGGTTCTTCGCCAACACCGTGGTCCTGCGCACCGACCTCTCCGGCGACCCGACCTTCGCCGAGCTGCTCGGCCGCGTCCGCGCCGCCGACCTGGCCGCGCTCGCGCACCAGGACCTGCCGTTCGACCGGCTCGTGGAGGCGCTCAACCCGCACCGCTCGCTCGCGCACCACCCGCTGTTCTGCGTGATGGTGTCGTACCAGGCGCCGCTGCCCGCCGTCGCCGGCTTCCCCGGCATCCGGGCGACCCCGCGACTGGTGGCCACCGGCACCGCCAAGTTCGACCTGACCTTCGACGTGGCCGAGCGCGACGGCGGGCTGGCCGGGAGCCTGGAGTACCGCTCGGACCTGTTCGACCCGGCCACCGCCGAGGCCCTGGCCGCCCGCTTCGTGCGGCTCCTGGAGGCGGTCACGGCCGCGCCCGACCGGCCGATCGGGGAGGCGGACCTGCTCGGCCCGGCCGAGCGCGCGGCCCTGTCCGGCGCCTGGCAGGGTCCGCGGCGGGCCATCGCGCCGCGGACGCTGCCCGAGCTGTTCGCGGCCCAGGTCGCGGCCCGCCCGGACGCGGTCGCCGTCGAGGACGGGGACCGGTCGCTCACCTTCGCCGAGCTCGACGCGCTGTCGAACCGGCTCGCGCACACGCTGCTCGCCGCGGGCGCCGGGCCCGAGCGGATCGTCGGCGTGCGGCTGCCCCGGTCCGCGGAGCAGATCGTGGCGCTGCTCGGCGTCGTCAAGTCGGGGGCCGCCTACCTGCCGCTCGACGTCGACCACCCGACCGCCCGGGTCGAGGCTCAGCTGCGCGACGCCGGGCCGGTCGCGGTGGTGACGGAGCTCGACGTCGACCACCCCACCGCCCGCGTCGAGGCCCAGCCGCGCGACGCCGGGCCGGTCGCCGTGGTGACGCGGCTCGACCTCGCGCCCGACGACTCCCCGCCGGTCGTGGACCTGCGGCCGGAGCACCCCGCCTACGTCGTCTACACGTCCGGCTCGACCGGCCGCCCGAAGGGCGTCGTCGTCCCGCACGCCGGGCTCGCCGGGCTGGTCGAGAGCGTCCGCGAGGTCTTCGGCACCGGCCCCGGCACCCGGGCCGCCCAGTTCGTCTCGCCCGCCGTCGACGTGGCCCTCAGCGAGGTGGCCGCGTCCCTGCTCTCGGGCGGAACCCTGGTCATCGTCCCCGGCGAGGCCCGCCTCGGCCCGCCGCTCGGCGAGTTCGCCGGCCGGCACCGCCTCACGCACGCCGACCTGCCGCCGGCCCTGCTCGCGGCGCTGCCCGAGAGCGCCCTGCCCGCGGGCGTCACGGTGACGATCGGCGGCGAGGCGCCCTCGGCCGAGGTCGTGCGGCGGTGGTCGCGGGGGCGGCGGCTCGTGAACGCGTACGGCCCGACCGAGGCGACCGTCACCGCGACGACCTGGATCGCCGGCGACGGCCCGGTGCTGATCGGCCGGCCGGACCTCAACCGCACCGCGCACGTGCTCGACGCCCGGCTGCGCCCGGTCCCGCCCGGCGCCCCCGGTGAGCTGTACCTCGGCGGCGACGGCCTGGCCCGCGGCTACCTCGGCGCGCCCGCCCTGACCGCCGAGCGCTTCGTCGCCGACCCGTTCAGCCCCGGCCGGCGCATGTACCGCACCGGCGACCTGGCCCGCCGCACCCCCGACGGCCGCCTGGAGTTCCTCGGCCGCACCGACGACCAGGTGCAGATCCGCGGCTTCCGGGTCGAGCCGGCCGAGGTCGAGGCGGTCCTGTCGGAGCACCCGGCCGTGGCCCAGGCGGTCGTGGTCCCGCTCGAGCGTCGCCTTGTCGCCTATGTCGTCGGGGATGCCGAGGACCTGCGGACGGACCTGCGGGCGTGGGCCGCGGCCCGGCTGCCCGAGCACCTGGTCCCCGCCGACGTGGTCGTGCTGCACGCGCTGCCGATGACGGCGGCCGGAAAGGTCGACCGGCGCGCCCTGCCCGCCCCCGGCAGTGCAACCGTTCCCGCCGCCGAGCCGCGCACGCCCGAAGAGGCCGTCCTCGCCGGCCTCTTCGCCGAGCTGCTGGGCCGCCCGGCCGGGGTCGACGACGGCTTCTTCGCCCTCGGCGGCGACAGCATCCTGTCCATCCAGCTCGTCTCCCGGGCCCGGGCGGCGGGCCTGCACATCGCCCCGCGCCAGGTGTTCGAGCACCAGAGCGTCGCGGCCCTCGCCCGGGTCGCCGAGCCCGTCGCGCCCGCGGCGACGGCGGTGCCGGGGGCCGGGATCGTGCCGGAGACCCCGATCATCGCCTGGCTGCGCGGGCTGCACGCGGACGTGTCCCGCTACTCGCAGGCCCTGCTCCTGCGCACGCCGGCCGGCCTGACCCGCGACGACGTCGCCCGCGTCCTGCGCGCCGGGCTCGCCCCGCACCTGATCCTGGGCGCCCGCCTGGAGGCCGGCGGCGACCGCTGGCAGCTCCACGTCCCCGAGGTCCCGTCCGACCCGCCGCTGCGCGTCGCCACCCACGGCGACATCCGGGCCGAGCGGGAGGCGGCCGCCGACCGGCTCGACCCGGCCGGCGGGGTCATGGTGCAGGCGGTGTGGTTCGACCGCGGGGCCGAGCCCGGGCGCCTGCTGCTCGTCGCGCACCACCTTGTCGTCGACGGCGTCTCGTGGCGCATCCTCGCCGAGGACATCGCGGCGGCCGGGCGCGGGGAGACGCCCGTCGCCGCCGGCACGCCGTTTCGGGCCTGGGCCGAGGGGCTGCGCGCGGTCGTCCGGGACGGGGCCGAGCCGGGCCACTGGCGCGACGTCCTCGGCGGGCCCGTGACCCGGCTCGGCGCCGTCCCGCTCGACCCGGCCCGGGACACCGCGGCCACCCTGCGGTCGGTCACCGTCACCGTGGAGCCCTCGCTCGCCGGGCCGCTGCTGAGCTCCGTCCCCGGCACCTTCCGCGCCGGGGTGCAGGACGTGCTGCTCGCCGGGCTCGTGCTCGCCCTGGCCCGCCGCGCCGGCTCGGCCGCCGAGCCGCTCGTCGCGCTCGAGGGCCACGGCCGCGAGGAGGCCCTGGTCCCCGGGGCCGACCTCGTGCGCACCGTCGGGTGGTTCACCAGCGAGTACCCGGTGCGGCTGCCGGCCGCGAGCGGCGGCCCGGCGGCCGTGGTCCGCGGCGTGAAGGAGCGCCTGCGGGCCGTCCCGGACGGCGGCGTCGGCTACGGCCTGCTGGACCACGCCGAGGGGGCCGAGCCCGAGGTCCTCTTCAACTACCTCGGCCGGTTCGCCGCCGAGGCGGCCCGGGACTGGGGGATCGCCGACGAACTGCCCGCCGCCCACGCGACCGCCGCGCCCGGCATGCCCGTCCGGCACCGCCTGTCGGTGAACGCGTCCACGCTGGACACCGCCGACGGGCCGGTGCTGCGCGCCGAGTTCTCCTACCCCGGCGCCGCCCTCGCCGACGAGGACGCCAGGCGCATCGCCGACGACTGGTTCGCCGCGCTCGTCGCGATCAGCGCCGCCGTGCACGAGCCCGGCGCCGGGCGGCTCACCCCGGCCGACGTGCCCCTCGCCGGCCTCGACGCCGGAGAGCTGGACGCGCTCGACGACGGTGGCCCTGTCGGTGGCCTGGTCGACGTGCTGCCGCTGTCCCCGCTGCAGGAGGGCCTGTACTACCTGGCGAGCGCCGACGACGAGCACGACGTCTACACGGTGCAGCAGGTCTACACCCTCGCCGGGGCCGTCGACGCCCAGCGGCTGCGGGGCGCGGCCGCGGGGCTGCTGGAGCGGTACCCGAACCTGCGCGGTGGCTTCGCCCGCACCGCCTCCGGCCGCGCGGTGCAGACGATCCCGGCCACCGCCCCGGTCCCGTTCACCGAGCTGGACCTGAGCGCCGCGCCGGACCCGGCCGCGGCCCTGGCCGAGCTGGCCCGCACCGAGCGCGGCCGCCGCTTCGACCTGTCCGCCCCACCGCTGCTGCGCTTCGTGCTCGCCCGCCTCGGCGACGGCGACTTCCGGCTCGTGCTCACCCAGCACCACCTGCTCATGGACGGCTGGTCGGGCCCGCTCGCGATGCGGGACCTCTTCGCGCTCTACGCGGGCCGGCCGGGCCCGGCCCCGCGCCCCTATCGCGACTACCTGGCCTGGCTCGCCGCCCAGGACCGGGCCCCGAGCGAGCGGGCCTGGCGCGACGCCCTCGCCGGCGTCGACGAGCCGACCCTGGTCGCGCCGGGCGCGAGCGCCGCGGCCGTGCTGCCCGAGGTGGCCGAGCTGGTCGTCGACCCCGGCCCGCTGACCGAGCTGGCCCGCGCCCACGGGCTCACGCTCAACACCCTCGTGCAGGGCGCCTGGGCGCTGGTCCTCGCCGAGCTGACCGGGCGCACCGACGTCGTCTTCGGCGCCACCGTGTCCGGGCGCCCCGCGGGGCTGCCCGGCGTCGAGGACATGGTCGGCCTGTTCATCAACACCGTGCCGGTGCGGGTGCGGCCCCGCCCGGACGACACCTGGGCCGGGTTCCTCGCCCGGCTGCAGGCCGAGCAGGCGGCGCTGCTGGACCACCAGCACCTGGGCCTGGCCGACCTGCAGCGCCTTGCCGGGGCCGGCGAGCTGTTCGACACGCTGACCGTGTTCGAGAGCTACCCGACCGGCGGCGCGGCCGCGGACGTGCCCGGCCTCGCGATCGGCGGTGGCATCCCGGTCGACGCCACCCACTACCCGCTCAGCCTCGTCGTCGTCCCCGGCGCCCGGCTGCGGCTGCGCCTGGAGCACCGCCCGGACCTCTACACCCGGCCGGCGGCCGAGGCCGTCCTGGCCCGGTTCGCCGAGCTCCTGCACACGAAGCCGGACACCGTCCTGGCACGGCTGTCCACTGTGGAACACCTGGAGCCCGGTCCGGCGGTCACGGTTGGGGCGGGGACCATCCTCGACGCCTTCCACGCGACGGTGCGCCGGACCCCGGACGCGATCGCCCTGCGGTCCGGCTCCGGCACCCTCACCTTCGCCGAGCTGTCCGAGCGCGTCGACCGCCTGGCCCGGGTGCTGGTCGCACGCGGTGCCGGGCCGGAGCGGACGGTCGCGGTCCTGCTGCCGCGCACCGCGGATGCGGTCGTGGCCTGGCTGGCAGCCCTGCGCTCTGGCGGTGTCTACCTGCCGATCGACGCGGACTATCCGGCCGAGCGCATCGACTACCTGCTCGAGGACGCCCGCCCGGCCGTCGTCGTCACCCTCGACCTGATCGCCCGGGACGCCGACGCCGAGCTGCCCGTCATCGACCCGCGTAGCGGCGCCTACCTGATCTACACGTCGGGGTCGACGGGCCGGCCGAAGGGGGTGGTGGTCGAGCACGCGAGCCTGATGAACCTGTTCCACCATCACCGCGAGCACGTGATGCCGGGCCACCGGGTGAAGGCCGCCCTGTCCGCCGCCACGGTGTTCGACACGTCGTGGGAGGGTGTGCTGTTCCTGGTGGCCGGGCATGAGCTGCATCTGCTGGACGATGAGACGCGCCGGGATCCGGAGCTGTTCGTCGGCTATGTGCGTGAGCATGGGATCGGCTTCCTCGACGTGACGCCGTCCCTGGCCGGTCCGCTGGTCGCGGCGGGGCTGCTGGACGAGCCGCCGGCGCTGGTCGCGCTCGGTGGGGAGGCGGCCGACCCGAAGATCTGGACGGCCCTGCGCGAAGCCACGACGGCGATCAACCTCTACGGGCCGACCGAGTGCACGGTCGACACGCTCATGGCCCGCCTCGCCGACACCGAGACGCCGTCCGTCGGCCGGCCGATCGGCAACACCCGCGCGTACGTGCTGGATGCCTGGCTGCGGCCGGCCGTGCAGGGCGAGCTGTACCTGGCCGGGGCGCAGCTCGGGCGCGGCTATCTGCACCGGCCCGGCCTGACGGCGACCCGGTTCGTGGCCGACCCGTTCGTGGCGGGCGAGCGCATGTACCGCACCGGCGACGTGGTCCGCCGCACCGACTCGGGTGCCCTCGACTTCGTGGGCCGGGCCGACGACCAGGTGAAGATCCGCGGCTTCCGGATCGAGCCCGGCGAGGTCGCCGCGGTGCTGGCCGAGCACCCGGACGTGTCCCAGGCCGTCGTCGTGGCCGTCGAAGGCCGCCTCGTCGCCTACACCGTCGGCAGCGCCGCGGACCTGCGCGAGTGGGCGGCGGCAAGGCTCCCGGGCCACCTGGTGCCCGCGGCCCTCGTGAGCCTCGACCGCATCCCGGTCACCGTCGCCGGGAAGGTCGACAAGCGCGCCCTGCCCGCGCCCGAGTTCACCGCCCTCGCGGGCGGCTCCGCACCCCGGACCCCGGCCGAGGAGATCCTCTGCGGCCTGTTCGCCGAGGTGCTGGGGCTGCCCGGGATCGGCGTCGACGACGACTTCTTCGCCCTCGGCGGCCATTCGCTGACCGCGACCGCGCTCGCCGCCCGCGTCCGCGCGGTCTTCGGCACCGCGCTGCCGGTGCGGGCCGTGTTCGACGCGCCCACCGTGGCCCGGCTCGCCGCGCGGCTGGACACGCTCGCCGGGCAGGACGCCGGACCGGCCCTGCGCCGAGCCGCACGGCCCGAGCACCTCCCGGTCTCGCCGGCCCAGCACCGGCTGTGGCTGCACCACGAGCTGAACGGGCCGGGCCCGACGTACAACGTGGCCTTCGCGCTGCGGCTCACCGGCCCGCTCGACGCCGGCGCGCTGCGGGCCGCCCTCGGCGACGTCCTCGACCGGCACGAGAGCCTGCGCACCGTGTTCCCCACCGTCGACGGGAGGCCGGTGCAGCGCGTGCTGCCGGCGGTACACCTGGAATGGACGCTGGAACGGTGCGCCGAGGCGGCCCTGCCCGGGCGGCTCGCCACCGCCGCGCGGCACGGCTTCGACCTGGCGGGCGAGCCGCTGATCCGGCCGCACCTGTTCACCCTGCACGACGACGACACCCTGCACGATGACGAGCACGTGCTGCTGCTGCTCCTGCACCACATCGTCACCGACGAATGGTCGGAGGGGCGGATCGTCGCCGACCTCGGCACCGCCTACGCCGCGCGCACCCGGGACCGGGCGCCGGACTGGGCGCCGCTGCCGGTGCAGTACGCCGACTACGCGCTGTGGCAGCACGAGCACCTCGAACGCGTACAGCCGCAGCAGTTGCAGTTCTGGCGGGACGCCCTCGCCGGCGCACCCACCGAGCTCGCGCTGCCCACCGACCGGCCCCGCCCCGCGCAGCCGTCCCACGCCGGCGGGATCGTCGCCTTCGACGTGCCCGCCGGCACCCACCGCCGCATCCGCGAGCTGGCCCGGCGCACCGGAGCCACCACGTTCATGGTGGTGCAGGCCGGCCTGGCCGCGCTGCTGCACCGCCTCGGCGCCGGCGACGACATCCCGCTCGGCAGCCCCGTCGCCGGCCGCGCCGACCAGCGCCTCGACGAGCTCGCCGGGTTCTTCGTCAACACCCTCGTGCTGCGGGCCGACCTGTCCGGCGACCCGGCGTTCGCCGAGCTGGTCGCCCGCGTCCGCGCCGCCGACCTGGCCGCGTTCGGCCACGCCGACGTGCCGTTCGACCGGGTGGTGGAGGCGCTCAACCCGGAGCGGTCCCTCGCCCGCAACCCGCTGTTCCAGGTGATGATCGCGTTCCAGCACGTGCCCGCCGCGCGACCGGGGCTGCCGGGCCTGACCACCGAGCCGGTGCCGATCGACACCGGCGTCGCCCAGTTCGACCTCGGCGTCGTCGTCACCGAGCACGACGGCGAGGACGGGCTGCGGGGCGTCCTGGAGTTCAGCGCCGACCTGTTCGACCCCGCGACCGCCGCCGCGCTCGCCGACCGGCTCGTGCGCCTGCTCGCCGCGGCCGCCGCCGCGCCGCAGCGGCGCATCGGCGAGCTCGACGTGCTCACCCCGGCCGAGCGGCACGCCGTCGCGTCCGGCTGGCAGGGCCCGCGCGCCGACACCCCGCCGTCGACGCTGCCGTCGCTGTTCGCGGCCCAGGTCGCCCTCCGCCCGTCGGCCGTGGCGATCGAGGACGGCGCGCTGAGCCTGACCTACGCGGAGCTGGACGCCCGCACCGACCGCCTCGCGCGCCGGCTCACGAGGCGGGGCGCGGGCCCGGAGCGGATCGTCATGGTGCTCCTGCCGCGCTCGGCGGATCTGTTCGCCGCCGAGCTCGCGATCGCCAAGGCGGGCGCGGCCTTCCTGCCCGTCGACCCGTCGTACCCGGCCGAGCGGGTCGCCCTGCTCGCCGAGGACGCCGCGCCGGTGCTGGCGATCACGCGCGGCGGGCCCGTGCCGGACGGCCTGCCGGTCGTCGGCCCGGACGAGGGCGACGACGACGGGGCCCTGGCCGAACCCGGCCCGGCGAACGCGGCGTACGTCATCTACACCTCGGGCTCGACCGGCCGCCCGAAGGGCGTGGTCGTCCCGCACGCCGGCCTCGCCGACCTCGCGGCCACGTTCGCGCGGCAGTGGCGGGCCGGGCCCGGCTCCCGCATCGCCCAGTTCGCCTCGCCCGCCTTCGACGTCACCGTGGCGGAGCTGGCGATCAGCCTGCTGCGCGGCGGCACCCTCGTCATCGCGCCCGAGGCGTCCCGGCTGGGCGCGCCGTTCGCCGAGTTCGTCCGCGACCGCGGCATCACCCACTTCGCGCTGCCCCCGGCCGCCCTCGCCGCGCTGCCCGGCGGCGTGGTGCCGCCCGGCGTCACCGTCGTCACCGGCGCCGACCGCTGCCCGCCCGACCTCGTCGCCCGCTGGACGGGCACGCACCGGATGCTCAACGCGTACGGCCCGACCGAGGCGACCGTCAACTCCACCTACTGGGAGTGCGAGCCCGGCGGCCCGGTCCTCATCGGCCGGCCCGACCGCAACAAGCGCGCCCACGTCCTCGACGCCGCCCTGCGCCCGGTGCCGCCCGGCGTCCCGGGGGAGCTGTACCTCGCCGGGGCCGGACTCGCCCGCGGCTACCTGGGCCGGCCCGGCCTCACGGCGGAGCGGTTCGTCGCCGACCCGTTCGCGGCCGGCGAGCGCATGTACCGCACCGGCGACCTGGCCCGCTGGACCCGCGACGGGCAGCTGGAGTTCCTCGGCCGCACCGACGACCAGGTGAAGATCCGCGGCTTCCGCATCGAGCCCGGCGAGGTCGCCGCGGCGCTGGCCGAGCACCCGGACGTCGCCCAGGCCGTCGTCGTCGCGCACGAGGGCCGCCTGGTCGCCTACGTCGTCGGCGGCGCCGGGAACCTGCGCGCGTGGGCCGCGGCCAGGCTGCCCGACCACCTCGTGCCCGCGCTCGTCGTCCCGATGGACCGCATCCCGGTCACCGTCGCCGGCAAGGTCGACCGCGGCGCCCTGCCCGAGCCGGTGCTCGAGCGCGCCGCCGCGCCGGCCGCGACCGCCGGTGAGCGGCTGTTCGCGGACCTCTTCGCGGAACTGCTCGGCCTCGACGGCGTCGGCGCGGACGAGGGCTTCTTCGCCCTCGGCGGCGACAGCATCGTGGCGCTGCAGCTCGTCGCCCGCGCCCGCGCGGCCGGCCTGGAGCTGTCGGCCCGGCAGGTGTTCGAGCACCAGACGGTCGCGGCCCTGGCCGCGGTGGCGACGCCGTCCGCCGGCGTCGTGGACGAGCCGGCCGAGGCCGCCTACGGCCCGGTCCCGCTCACGCCGATCGTCGCCTGGCTGCGCGGGCTCGGCGCCCCCATCGACACCTTCGCCCAGGCGATGGTCCTGCGCGTCCCCGCCGAGCTCACGCCGGACCGCCTCGCCGCGATCCTGCGCGCCGTCGTCGACCGGCACGACGCGCTGCGGGCCCGATGGACCGGCGAGGGCCTGGTCGTCCCGCCGCCGGGCGCGTTCGAGGGACCGCGGGTCGCGACCGGGGACCTCGCCGGGGAGCACGCCGCGGCCGTGCGCCGGCTCGACCCGCGGGAGGGCCGCATGCTCCAGGCGGTGTGGTTCCCGGCCGAGCGCCGCCTGCTCCTCGTCGCCCATCACCTGGTGGTCGACGGCGTCTCGTGGCGCATCATCGCCGGTGACCTCGCCACGGCCGCCGCCGGCCGTGAGCTGCCCCCGGTCGGGACGTCGCTGCGCACCTGGGCGACCGGCCTCGCCGCGCTGGACCGGACGGCGGAGCTGCCCCACTGGCGGTCCACACTGGACGGACACGCGGCCGAGCCGGTCCGGGCCACCGCGGGCGACCAGCGGGAGCTGACCCTGCGGCTGCCCGCCGAGGAGACCCGGCCGCTGCTCACCACCGTGCCCGAGGCGTTCCACGCCGGCGTCCAGGACGTGCTGCTGGCCGGGCTCGCCCTCGCCGTGCGGCAGTGGCGGCCGGCCACGGCCGAGTCCGGGGTGCTGCTGCGCCTGGAGGGCCACGGCCGCGAGGAGCACCTCGTCCCCGGCGCCGACCTGTCCCGCACCGTCGGCTGGTTCACCGTCGACTACCCGGTGCGCCTCGACGCCGGCGGCGACGACCCCGCCACGGCGCTCAAGCGGGTCAAGGAGCAGCTGCGGGCGGTACCGGAGCACGGCATCGGCTACGGCCTGCTGCGCGACCGCCTCCCGGCCGCGACCCCGCCGATCCTGTTCAACTACCTCGGCCGGCTGGCCGCGGGCGCCGACGACGACTGGGTGGCCGCGCCGGAGGGCGACGCGCTCGAATCCGGGCTCGACCCCTCGTTCCCGGTCGCGCACGCCCTGGAGCTCAACGCGGGGACCCTCGACCTGCCGGGCGGCCCGGAGCTGGACGTGCGGCTGACGTACGTCCGCGGCGTCCTCGACGAACAGGACGTGCACCGCCTCGGCGAGCTGTGGCGCGCGGCCCTGCACCGCCTGCGCGCCGCCGCCCCGGACGGCGGGTTCTCCCCATCCGACCTGAGCCTGGTCTCGCTGAGCCAGGACGAGATCGACGAGTTCGAAGACGAGTGGAGGCTCTTGTGACCAGCCCGGCCGGACTGCAGGACATCCTGCCCCTGTCGCCGCTGCAGGAGGGTCTGTACTTCCTGTCCGCCTACGCCGACGGCGAGCCGGACGTGTACGTCGTCCAGCAGGTCCTCACCCTGGACGGCCCGCTCGACGTGGACCGGCTCCGGGCCGCGGCCCAGGCCGTGCTCGACGGGCACGCGAACCTGCGCGCCGCGTTCCGCCCGCGCAAGGCCGGCCAGCCCGTCGCGCTGATCCCGGCGCACGTGCCGGTCTCCTTCACCGTCTCGGACTCCCCGAGCGCGGCCGACGACGAGCTGCGCAAGCCGTTCGACCTGGCCCGGCCGCCGCTGCTGCGCTGGGTGCTCGTCCGCGAGGCGCCCGAGCGGCACCGGCTCGTCCTCACCGCGCACCACATCCTGCTCGACGGCTGGTCGGCCCCGCTGCTCGTGCGCGACCTGCTCACCCGCTACGCGGGCGGGGAGCCGCCCCGGACCCGGCCCTACAAGGAGTACCTGGCCTGGGTCGCCCGTCAGGACCGGGCCGCGGCCGAGTCCGCCTGGCGCGCCGCGCTCGACGGCCTGGAGGAGCCGACGCTCCTGCGCCCGGACGCCGGCCCGGTCGCGGCCGCCCCGGAGACGATCGAGCTGCGGGTCGGCGCGGCCGCGCTCGCGGCCCACGCCCGCGACCTGGGCGTCACCGTGAACACCGTCGTGCAGGGCGCCTGGGCGCTCGTGCTCGCCGAGCTGACCGGGCGCACCGACGTCGTCTTCGGCACCACCGTCTCCGGGCGCCCCGCGGGCCTGCCCGGCGTCGAGGACATGATCGGCCTGTTCATCAACACCGTGCCCGTGCGGGTTCGGCCCCGCCCGTCCGACACCTGGGGCGCCTACCTCACCCGTCTCCAGGCCGAGCAGGCCGCCCTGCTCGACCACCAGCACACCGGCCTCGCCGCCGTCCAGCGCCAGGCCGGGCTCGGCCCGCTCTTCGACACCCTGCTCGTCTTCGAGAGCTACCCGCTCGACGAGGAGGGCGTCCGCGACCTGGAGCGCGCCGCCGGGCTCCGCCTCGCCGGGGTGACCGGCCGCGACGCCACCCACTACCCGTTCACCCTCACGGCGGTCCCGGGCGAGACGCTGATCCTGGGCGCCGAGTTCCGCCCCGACGTCGTGGACCGCGCGACCGCCGGACGCATCCTGGCCCGCCTCGCGGAGCTCCTGCCGACCGCGCCGGACACCGTCCTGGGCCGGCTGTCCACTGTGGAGCACGTGGCGGGCGATACCGCGATGGACGTCCCGCCGGGCACGATCCTCGACGAACTCGCCGCGACCGTTGCCCGCACGCCCGGCGCGACCGCGCTGGTCTGTGACGGCGAGCGGCTGACGTTCGCCGAGCTGTCCGAGCGCGTCGACCGCCTGGCCCGGGTGCTGGTCGCGCGCGGTGCCGGGCCGGAGCGGACGGTCGCGGTCCTGCTGCCGCGCACCGCGGATGCGGTCGTGGCCTGGCTGGCGGCCCTGCGGTCGGGCGGCGTATACCTGCCGATCGACCCCGGCTACCCGGCCGAGCGCGTCGAGCTGCTCCTGGCCGATGCCCGCCCGGCCGTCGTGGTGACCCCGGAGCTGCTGACCGAGGACGCCGACGCCGACCTGCCCGCGATCCACCCGCGGACGGGCGCCTACCTGATCTACACGTCGGGGTCGACGGGCCGGCCGAAGGGGGTGGTGGTCGAGCACGCGAGTCTGATGAACCTGTTCCACCATCACCGTGAGCACGTGATGCCGGGCCACCGGGTGAAGGCCGCCCTGTCCGCCGCCACGGTGTTCGACACGTCGTGGGAGGGTGTGCTGTTCCTGGTGGCCGGGCATGAGCTGCATCTGCTGGACGATGAGACGCGGCGGGATCCGGAGCTGTTCGTCGGCTATGTGCGTGAGCATGGGATCGGCTTCCTCGACGTGACGCCGTCCCTGGCCGGTCCGCTGGTCGCGGCGGGGCTGCTGGACGAGCCGCCGTCGCTGGTCGCGCTCGGTGGGGAGGCGGCCGACCCGAAGATCTGGACGGCCCTGCGCGAAGCCACGACGGCGATCAACCTCTACGGCCCCACCGAGTGCACCGTCGACACGCTCATGGCCCGGGTGTCGGAGAGCGCCGCCCCGCTCGTGGGGCGGCCGATCGGCAACACCCGCGCGTACGTCCTCGACGCCTGGCTTCGCCCCGCCTCCCACGGTGAGCTGTACCTGGCCGGCGCCCAGCTCGGCCGCGGCTACCTCGGCCTCCCCGGCCTGACGGCGACCCGGTTCGTGGCCGACCCGTTCGTGGCGGGCGAGCGCATGTACCGCACCGGCGACGTGGTCCGCCGCACCGACTCGGGTGCCCTCGACTTCGTGGGCCGGGCCGACGACCAGGTGAAGATCCGCGGCTTCCGGATCGAGCCCGGCGAGGTCGCCGCGGTGCTGGCCGAGCACCCGGACGTGTCCCAGGCCGTCGTCGTCCCGCACGACGGCCGCCTGGTCGCCTACACCGTCGGCCCGGCCGGGAACCTGCGCGAGTGGGCCGCCGGGAAGCTGCCCGAGCACCTGGTGCCCGCCGCCTTCGTGAGCCTCGACCGCATCCCGGTCACCGTCGCCGGCAAGGTGGACCGGCGCGCCCTGCCCGCGCCCGACTTCGCCGCCCTGACCGGCGACGCCGCCCCGCGCACCGCGGCCGAGGAGATCCTCTGCGGCCTCTTCGCCGAGGTCCTGGGCCTGCCCGGCGTCGGCGTCGACGACGGATTCTTCGCCCTCGGCGGCGACAGCATCGTGAGCATCCAGCTCGTCGCCCGAGCCCGCGCCGCCGGGCTGCGCATCACCCCGCGCCAGGTGTTCGAGCTGCGCACCGTCGCCGCCCTCGCCGCCGTGGCCGCCCCGGCGACCGCCACGGCCGCCGCGAACGCCGGCGGGACCGGGGACGTGCCGCTCACCCCGGCCGTTCGCTGGCTGCTCGGGGCCGGGCCGTGGCGGCGGTACAGCCAGTCGATGGTCTTCCACGCCCCGCGCGACGGCCTGCGGCACGCGGTCCAGGGCCTCCTTGACCGCCACGACCTGCTCCGCGCCCGGCTCACCCCGGCCGGCCTGCACGTGCCGCCGGCCGGAACCGTGGACGCCGCGACCCTCATCCGCACCGGCACCCGGACCCTCGGCGAGGAGCTGGAGGCCGCGGCCGACCGCCTCGACCCCGAGGCCGGGATCATGCTCCAGGTCGTCCGGCTCGGCGACCGGGTCGCGTTCGTCGCGCACCACAGCGTCGTCGACGGCGTCTCCTGGCGGATCATCGCCGACGACCTCGCGAACCCGGCGCGCACCGCCCCGGCCGGCACCTCCTTCCGCGAGTGGGCCGTGGGCCTCGGCGCCGTGGAGACCGGGAGCCAGCGCGACTACTGGCGGGCGGTCGTCGGCACCGAGGCGGAGCCGCCGCTCGGCGACCGCCCCGTCGACCCGGCCCGCGACACGGTCGCGACCGCCCGCACGGTCACCGTCGACGCGGACGCCGGGCCGCTCGGCGCGCAGGTGGCCGACCGGCTGCTGACCGGCCTGGCGCTCGCGCTCACCCGGCGCTCCGGCCGCGACTCGGTGCTCGTCGAGCTGGAGGGGCACGGCCGGGAGGAGGAGCTCGTCCCCGGGGCCGACCTGTCGCGCACGGTGGGCTGGTTCACCACCGAGTACCCGGTCCGGCTCACCCCCGGCGATCCCGCCACCGCGCTCAAGCGCGTCAAGGAGCAGCTGCGCGCGGTCCCCGACCACGGCGCCCGCTACGGGCTGCTGGACCTCGGCGGCCCCGAGCCCCAGGTGGTGTTCAACTACCTGGGACGGTTCGACGGCGGCGACCCGGAGCCCGGCGACTGGGCGCCGGTCGGCGGGCTCGGCGGCGCGGCCGACCCGGCGATGCCGCTCGCCCGGGCGCTGGAGATCAACGCGTCCGTGACCGGCGGCCGGCTCACCGCCACGCTGACCTGTCCCGGCGGCGTCCTCACCGAGGCGGCCGTGCGGGCCATCGCCGCCGACTGGTTCGCGGCCCTGGCCGAGCTGCCCGCCGGGGACCCCGGGCTCACCCCGTCGGACCTGCTGCAGCCCGGCCTCGCCCAGGACGAGATCGAGGCCCTGGAGCGGCGCCCGGGCGGGCTCGCCGACGTGTGGCCGCTGACCCCGCTGCAGGAGGGCCTGGTCGTCCTGGCCGCGCTGGCCGAAGACGTCGACCCGTACGTGGTGCAGCAGGTCCTGGAGCTCGAGGGCCCGCTCGACGCGGCCCGGCTCCGGGCCGCCGGGCAGGCGCTCCTCGACCGGCACCCCGCCCTGCGCATCGCGTTCCCGGCCGGGCCCGGCGGCGTGCTGCGCCAGGCCGTGTCCGCGCGCGCCGAGCTGCCGTGGGCCGAGGTCGACCTGCGCGACCACCCGGAGATCTTTGAGCAGGACCGCACCCGCGCCTTCGACCTGGCGCACCCCCCGCTGCTGCGCCTCACGCTGGTGAGGCTGGGTGCCGAGCACCACAAGCTCATCCTCACCAACCACCACGCGCTGCTCGACGGCTGGTCCACGCCGCTCGCCGTCCGGGACCTGTTCGACCTCTACGCCGGGCGGACGCTCGCCCGGCCGCGGCCCTACGAGGAGTACCTGCGCTGGCTGGCCCGCGCCGACCGCGGCGCCGCCGAGCGGGCCTGGCGGGACGCGCTCGCCGGCCTCGACCAGCCGACCCTCGTGGCGCCCGGCGCGGGCGCGGTCCTCGACGCCCGCCCGGGCCGGCTGGAGCGCGAGCTGCCGGCCGAGCTGACCGCGCGGCTCACCGCGCTCGCGCGGGCCCGGCAGGTCACGCTCAACACCGTCGTCCAGGCCGCCTGGGCCGTGCTGCTGGTCCAGCTCACCGGCCGCACCGACGTCGTCTTCGGCACCACCGTCTCCGGCCGGCCCGCCCAGGTCCCCGGCGTCGAGGACATGATCGGCTTCTGTATCAACACGCTGCCGGTCCGGGTGCCGCTGGACCCCGCGGAGGGCTGGGACGCGCTGCTCGACCGGCTCCAGGCCGGCCAGGCGGCGCTGCTGGAACACCAGCACCTGCCGCTCGCCGCCATCCAGCGCCAGGCCGGGATGGGGGAGCTGTTCGACACGCTCACCATCTTCGAGAGCTACCCGCTCGACGGCGACGCGCTGCGCGACGCCACCGGCGCCGGCGGGCTGCGGATGACCGAGGTCACCGGCGACGACGCCCCGCACTACCCGCTCACCCTCGCCGTCGCGCCCGGCGACCGGCTCCGCCTCGGCCTGGCCTTCCGCGCCGACGTGTTCTCCGCGGCCGGGGCCGAGGACATCCTGGATCGGTACGCCGCCGTCCTCGCCACCCTCGCCGCCCGCCCGGCCGCCCCGATCGGCCGCGCCCTGGCCGAGTTCGGCGACGCGGGACTGTCCGGGGCGGAGTCCGGGCCGGCGCACCCGGTGCCGGAGACGAGCCTGCCGGACCTGTTCCGCGCCGCCGTGGCCGCGCACCCGGACGCCGAGGCCCTGCGCTTCGAGGACGCCTCCCTGACCTACGCCCAGCTCGACCGGAGCGTGGACCGCCTCGCCTCCTGGCTGCACGCCCAGGGTGTGCGGCCGGAGAGCGTCGTCGCCGTGGCCCTGCCGCGCTCGCTGGAGCTCGTCGTCGCGCTGCACGCCGTCCACCGGGCCGGCGCGGCCTATCTGCCGCTCGACCCCGCCCACCCGCGCTCGCGCAACGAGATGCTGGTCGCGGAGGCGGGGGCTCAGGTCGTACTGACGCCGGAAAACGTGCACGAGCACGGCCCGGAGTCGTGGGAGGCGCCGCGGGTCCGGCCCGGCTCGGCGGCGTACGTCATCTTCACGTCCGGCTCGACCGGCCGGCCCAAGGGCGTGACCGTCGAGCACCGGGCGATCGTGAACCGGCTGCTGTGGATGCAGGACACGTACGGCCTCGAACCGGGCGAGCGCGTCCTGCACAAGACGCCGGCCGGCTTCGACGTGTCGGTGTGGGAGTTCTTCTGGCCGCTCCTCGCGGGCGCCACGCTGGTCGTCGCCCGCCCCGACGGCCACCGCGACCCCGCCTACCTCGCGGCCCTGATCCGCCGCGAGTCCGTCACGACGCTGCACTTCGTCCCGTCCATGCTGCGCGCCTTCCTCGCGGAGCCCTCCGCGCACGGGGTGCCGCTGCGGCGGGTGATCGCCAGCGGCGAGGCCCTGCCCGGCGACGTGGCCGCCCGCTTCGGCGCGCTGCTGCCCGGGGCGGAGCTGCACAACCTGTACGGCCCGACGGAGGCCGCGGTCGACGTCACCTTCCACCCCGTCGACCCCGCCGCGACCGGCCCGGTCCCGATCGGTCGTCCACTGTGGAACACCCGGGCCGTGGTGCTGGACCCGTGGCTGCGGCCGGTCCCGGCCGGGGTGACCGGCGAGCTGTACCTCGGCGGCGTCCAGCTCGCCCGCGGTTACCGCGGCCGGCCGGGCCTGACCGCCGAGCGCTTCGTCGCCGACCCCTTCACCCCCGGCGAACGCCTCTACCGCACCGGCGACCTGGCCCGCGTCACCGCCGGTGGGCTCCTCGAATACGCGGGCCGGACCGACGACCAGGTGAAGATCCGCGGCCAGCGCGTCGAGCCCGGCGAGATCGCCGCGGTGCTGTCCGGGCACCCGGCGGTCCGCGAGGCCGTGGTGGTGGCCCGCGAGGGGCGGCTGATCGCCTATGTGGCCGGGGACATCGACGGCCTGGGCGAGTGGGTCGCGCGGCGGCTGCCCGAGCACCTGGTGCCGGCCGCGTTCGTGCGGCTCGACGCGCTCCCGGTCACCGCGAACGGCAAGCTCGACCGGGGCCGCCTGCCCGCGCCCGACTTCGCCGCCCGGGCCGGCGACGACGAGCCGCGCACCGAGGCCGAGGCGGTGTTCGCCGCGCTCGTCGCCGGCGTGCTCGGCCTGCCCCGGGCCGGGGTCCGCGACGGCTTCTTCGCCCTCGGCGGCGACAGCATCCTCGCCCTGCAGCTCACCGCCCGGGCCCGCGAGGCCGGCTGGCGCATCACCGCCCGGGACGTCTTCGCCCGCCCGACCGTCGAGGGCCTCGCCGCCGTCGCCACGCCCGTGGAGCGGGAGCGGCGCGACGCGTCGGCCGGCTGGGGCGACATCCCGGCCACCGCGATCATGCGCGAGCCGGGCGCGGCCGACCCGCGCCTGTCGCAGTCGATGCTGCTGCGGGCGCCGGAGGGGCTCACCGACGCCGAGCTGACCCGCCGCGTGCAGGCCCTGCTCGACCGCCACGACGTGCTGCGCGCCCGCTGGACCGGCGCCGGGCTGCACGTGCCGCCGCCCGGCACCGTCGCCGCCGCCGCGCTCGTCGGCGCCGCGGACCTCGACCCGGCCGCCGGGCGCATGCTGCGGGCGGTCCGCCGCCCCGACGGCGTGCTCCTGGAGATCCACCACCTGGCCGTCGACGCCGTCTCGTGGCCGATCCTGCTCGACTTCGACGCCACCGCGGAGCCGGGCACCTCGTTCCGCGAGTGGGCCCTGGCTTTGGCGGGCACGGACCGGACGGACGAGCTGCCCTTCTGGCGCTCCGTCCTGGCCGGGACCCGGGAACCGGCCGAGCCCGTCGCCCTCGACCCGGCCCGCGACACGCTCGGCACGCTGGAACAGGTCACGGCGACGGTGCCGGCCGTCGCACTGCCCGCCTTCGGGGCCAACCAGCAGGACGTCCTGCTCGCCGCCCTCGCCCTCGTCGAGCGGGACGTGCTCGTCGAGCTGGAGGGGCACGGCCGCGAGGAGGCGCTGCTGCCCGGCGCCGACCTGTCCCGCACCGTCGGCTGGTTCACCACCGTGCACCCCGTGCGGCTGTCCGCCGCGGGCGACGACCCCGCGGCCACGCTCAAGGCCGTCAAGGAGCAGCTGCGCGCCGCCCCCGACGGCGGCATCGGCTTCGGCCTGCTCCGCGACCGCCTGCCGGCCGCGACCCCGCCGATCCTGTTCAACTATCTCGGCCGGCAAGACGACGGCGGCGACGACGGCCCGTGGCGCCCGCTCGACGGCCTGCGCGGCGACGCCGGCGACCACCTCCCGGTCCGGCACCCGTACGCCGTCGAGGCCTCCACCGTGGACGGACGCCTCCACCTCTCCATCGCCTACCCGCGCCACGCCGTCGCCGAGTCCGACGCCCGGGCGCTGCTCGACGCCTGGACGGCCCAGCTCGAACGGCTGGCCGCCCTGGCGGACGGGCCCGGCGCGCTGACCCCGTCCGACGTCCTCGCCGACGTGGACCAGGCCGCCCTCGACGAGCTCGCCCGGCGGTTCCCGGGCCTGAGCGACGTGCTGCCCCTGACCCCGCTGCAGGAGGGCCTGTTCTACCTCCACCAGCTCGACCCGGCCGGGTACGCCGTGCAGCAGTCCCTGGACCTCGACGGCGAGCTCGACCCGGAGCGCCTGCGGGCCGCGGCGGCGACGCTGCTGGACCGTCACCCCAATCTGCGGGCCGCGTTCACCACGACCGAGCAGGGCCGCCCGGTGCAGCTCATCGCGCCGTCGGCCCCGGTGCCCTGGCGCCTGGTCGAGCAGGACGCCGAGGGCGAGGCCGACCGGGAGCGGTCCCGCCCGTTCGACCTGGAGCGGGCCCCGCTGCTGCGCATGCTGCTGATCCGGCGCGGCCCCGACCGGCACACGCTCGTGCTCACCCAGCACCACCTGCTCGTCGACGGCTGGTCCGGGCCGCTGGTCGCCCGGGAGCTCTTCGCCGCCTACGCCGGGGCCCTCCCGGCGCCCGCGCGCCCCTACCGCGACTTCCTCGCCTGGCTCGCCGCCGCGGACCGGGCCGCCGCCGAGACCGCCTGGCGCGACGCCCTCGCCGGGATCGCCGAGCCGACCCTGGTCGCGCCCGGCGCCACCGGCCGGCCCGGCGGACGGCCGGGCGAGCTGAGCGCCGAGCTGCCCCCGGCCGCGGCCGCGTTCGCCAAGGCGCGCGGGATCACGCTCAACACCCTGGTGCAGGGCCTGTGGGCGGTGCTGCTGGGCCGGCTCACGGGCCGGGCCGACGTCGTCTTCGGCGCCACCGTCGCCGGCCGCCCGCCGGAGCTGACCGGCTCCGCGGAGATGATCGGCCTGTTCATCAACACCGTGCCCGTGCGCGCCCGGCTGGCCGGCGACGAGAGCTGGGCGGCGTTCCTGACCCGGCTGCAGGCCGAGCAGGCCGCGCTCCTGGAGCACCAGCACCTCGGCCTCGCCCCGATCCAGCGCCTCGCCGGGGTGGGCGAGCTGTTCGACACGCTGGTGGTGTTCGAGAGCTACCCGGTCGACGAGGACCGGCTCGAGGACAGCCAGCGCGCCGCCGGGCTGAAGCTCGCCGAGGTGACCGCCCGCGACGCCACCCACTACCCGCTCACCCTCGTGGCCGCGGACGACGACGGGCTGCACCTCACGCTGGAGTACCGCCCCGACGTCTTCGACGCCGCGACCGCCCGGCTGCTGCTCGACCGGCTCGTCGCGCTCGCGGCCGAGGCGGCCGCCGATCCGGCCCGGCCCGTCGACCGGGCCGACGCCCTCACCGCGGCCGAGCGCCACCGGATCCTCGTGGACTGGAACGCGGGGCCGGTGGACGTGGTGCCGGCGACGCTGCCCGGGCTCGTCGCCGGCTGGGCCGCGCGGACGCCGGACAACACCGCCCTGGTGGTGGGGGAGCGGCGCTGGAGCTACGCGCAGCTGGCCGCGGAGGCCGAGGCGCTGGCCGGCGTGCTCGCCGCGGCCGGGGCCGGGCCCGGGAGGATCGTGGCGCTCGTGCTGCCCCGCGGGGAGCACATCGTGCCGGCGATCCTCGGGGCGATGGGCTCCGGGGCGGCGTACCTCCCGATCGACCCCGACTATCCGCCCGCCCGCATCGCGGCCATGCTCGCCGACGCCGGCCCGGTCCTCACTCTCGCCGTGCGGTCCACAGTGGACCTGCTGCCGCCCGGCACCGAGACCCTCGTGCTCGACGGGCGCCTGCACACGGCCGCCGCGACGCCGGAGCCGATCACGCCGGAGCACCCCGCGTACGTCATCTACACCTCCGGCTCGACCGGCCGGCCCAAGGGCGTGCTCGTGCCGCACCGCGCCGTGGTGAACCTGCACGCGAGCCACCGGGCGCGCATCCTGGGCCCGGCCGCCGAGCGCCTCGGCCGCCCGCTGCGCATCGCGCACAACTGGTCGTTCGCCTTCGACGCCTCCTGGCAGCCGCTGCTGGCCCTCCTCGGCGGCGACGAACTGCACCTGGTGACCGACGAGCCGCGGCGCGACCCGCGGCTGCTCGCCGCGCTCCTGCGCGACCGCGCGATCGACGTCGTCGAGGTGGCCCCCTCGCACCTGGAGCAGCTGCTCGCGGCGGGCTTCGACGCGGCCGGGCTGGCCGTGCTCGGCGTCGGCGGGGAGGCGGTGCCCGACCCGCTCTGGGCGGCGCTGGCGGCGCTGCCGGACACCGAGTCGTACAACTTCTACGGCCCGACGGAGTGCACCGTCGACGCGGTCGTGCAGCGGGTGAAGGAGGCGCCGCGGGCGCTCATCGGCCGGCCGGTCGCCAACCTCGCGCTCTACGTCCTCGACGCCCGGCTGCGGCCCGTCCCGCCCGGCGTCGCCGGTGAGCTCTACATCGGCGGCGCCCAGGTGGCGCTGGGCTACCTGGGCCGGCCCGGCCTGACCGCCGAGCGCTTCGTCGCCGACCCGTTCGCCGCAGAGCCGGGCGCGCGCATGTACCGCACCGGCGACGTGGCCCGCTGGACCGCCGACGGGCGGATCGACTACCTGGGCCGCGCCGACGACCAGGTGAAGATCCGCGGGCACCGGGTCGAGCCGGGGGAGGTCGCGGTCGCCCTGGCCGAGCACCCCGGCGTCGGCCGGTGCGTCGTGGTCGCCGAGAGCGGGCGCCTGATCGCCTACCTGGTCGCCTCCGTGGCCGGCGACGTCGACGGGCACGAGGTGAAGGCCTGGGCGGGGCAGCGACTGCCCGCATACCTGGTGCCGGCCGCGGTCGTCGTGCTCGACGCCATCCCGCTCACCGTCAACGGCAAGCTCGACCGGGCCGCGCTGCCCCGGCCGGAGCACGTGGCCGCCGGTCGCCCGCCGCAGGGCCCGGCCGAGCGGCGCCTGGCCGCGCTCTTCGCCGAGGCGCTGGGCGTCGCCGAGGTGGGTGCGGAGGAGAGCTTCTTCGACCTCGGCGGGGACAGCATCGCCGCGATGCGGCTCACCAGCGCGGCCCGGGCCGCCGGGGTGGAGCTCAGGCTGCGCGACCTGCTCGAGCTGCGCACGGTCGCGGCCCTCGCGGGGGTGACCGCATGAGCGGTCCGGAGCGAAGCGGAGGGGCCGCTCATCGTGAACACAGTTTCCTCATGCCGGCGCCGGAGCCTGCGGAGGTGACGGCATGAGCGGTCGGGAGCGAAGCGGAGGTGACGGCATGAGCCCGGTGGTGTTGCTGCGCTGGTGCCTGCGCCACGCGGCCCGCGGGGTCACGGCCTCCTGGGTGGGCGGGCTGGCGTACCAGGGCGGCCTGATCCTGCTCCCGTGGTGCCTCGGCCGCGCCCTCGACGAGGGCATCACGGCCGGCGACCGGCCCGCCCTGTTCCGCTGGGCCGCCGCGACCCTCGCCGTGTCCGCCGCGCTCACCGGCGCCGAGTTCGCGATGCGGTGGTGGGCCGCGCTCGCGGGCGTGCGGGCCGGCAACGCCCTGCTGCTGCGGCTCGCCGGGCGGGTGCTCGGCTGGGACGCGCGCACGGCCGGCGGCTTCTCCGCCGGGGACCTCGTCACCCGCGGCACCCGCGACGTCGAGACGATCATCGTGTGGATCGCCACCGTGCCGTCGCTCGTCAGCGGCGTGCTCGGCCTCGTCGCGGTCATCGCGGTCGTCGCCACGCTCGGCCCGGCCCTCGCGGCGGTCGGGCTGGCCACCGTGCCGCTGCTGGTCGCGGTGAACCTGTGGTACCCGCGGCGGTACGAGCGGGCCAACAGCGCCCTGTCCGCGGCCCACAGCGCCCGCGCCGACGCCGTCGAGGACCTGCTCTCGGCCAGCACCGCGGTCCGCGGCCTCGGCGGCGAGACCGAGCTCGTGCGCCGCCACCGGGCCGCGAGCGACACGGTCCGCGAGCGCACCCTGGCCCTGGCCCGGGTCGCGGCCTCCTGGGCCGCGCACGCGCCCTTCGTGCCGTGGCTGGCGACCGCGGCCGGCGTCGGCGTCGGCGGCCTGATGGTGCTGGACGGGGCGTTCTCCGTCGGCGGCCTGGTCTCCTTCGCCAGCTGGATGACGCTGCTCGGCCGCCAGGTGATGATGCTGACCTTCCGCTTCAGCCAGCTCGGCGACGCCTGGACGGCCGCGACCCGCGTCGGAGCGGTGCTCGGCGCCGGGGCGGGCGAGCGGCCGGGCACGGGCCGGGCGCCCGAGGACGGCGAGCTGGCCGCGACGGACCTGGTCGTCGAGCGCCCCGGCCGGGCGCCGCTGCGGCTGCCCGGGCTGACGGTCCACAGTGGATCCTTCGTGGCCGTGGTCGGTGGCGTCGGTACGGGCAAGACGACGCTCCTGCGCCTCCTGGCCGGACTCGAGGAGCCGAGCGCGGGCACGGTCCGGTTCGGCGGCACCGAGCTTCGGGAGCTGGACCCGGACGGCCTGCGGGACGCGATCACCATCGTCGGCCAGCGCCCCCTGCTGCTGTCCGGCACCATCGCCGAGAACCTGCGCCTCGGCCGCGACGGGCTCACCGACGACACCCTGCGCGAGGCGTGCCGGACCGCGGCCGTCGACGCCTTCGTCGACGAGCTCCCCGACGGCCTGGCGACCGAGGTGGGGGAGCGCGGCAACTCCGTCTCCGGCGGCCAGCTCCAGCGCCTCGCCCTCGCCCGCGGCCTGCTGCGCGGCGCCCGGGTGCTGCTGCTGGACGACGTGACCTCGGCCGTGGACGCCGCGACCGAGCGGCGCATCCTCGACGGCCTGCGCGCCCTGGACGTCACGATCGTCTTCGCCACGTCCCGCCCCGCGGTGGCCGCGGCCGCCGACCGCGTGATCGATCTCGGCGAGGCCGTGACCACGACGACCGGCAAGGAACTGGTGAGCAATGGCTGACGTCAGAAGGCTCGCCGAGGAGCCGGACCTGCGCCGGGTCCTGCGCCGCGCCTGGCCGCACCTGCGCGCGCACCGCGGCATCGTCGCCGCCGGGATCGCCGTCAACCTGGTGTCCACGCTCGCCCTGACCCTTGTGCCGGTGCTCATCGGCCGGGCCGTCGACCGGCTGCTCGACCACGACCGGCACGGGCTGCTCGTCACCGCGGGCGCCGTGCTCGGCCTGGTCGTCGCCCGGACCCTGCTGCTGCGCTGGTCGGAGCTGCTGCTCACCCGGGCCGGCGAGCGGGTCGTGCAGGGGCTGCGGGACCTGGTGGTGGAGCGGCTGGGCGCCACCCCGCTGCGCTTCCTCGAGGCGCACCGCGGCGGCGACCTGCTGCGCCGGGCCACCGTCGAGATCGCCGAGCTGGCCACCTTCGTGCGCAGCCAGCTGCCGGACCTGATCTCGCTGGGCGGGTACCTCGTCTTCACCGCGCTCGTGCTCGTCGGCTCCTCGTGGTCGCTCTTCGTGGTGCTGCTGGTCGTGTTCGGCCCGCCGATGTGGTGGATCACCCGGCGGTTCCGGGGCGCGGCCGAGCGCGCGTACCCGGCCGAGGCCGCCGCCCAGGCCGACCTCGCGGCCACCTTCACCGAGAGCCTGCAGGCCCGCGAGCAGCTGCGGATCGACGGCGCCACCGGCACCTGGCTCGGCCGCATGGAGCGGGAGACCGACGCCTACCTGCGCACGGCCCGGGCCGCCCAGCGCGCCGCGACCTGGATCGACGTCACGTGGGTGATCCAGGGCCTGACGAGCGCGGCCCTGCTCGTCGGGGGCGGCCTGCTGGCCGGCGCGGACCTGGTGACCGTCGGCGTGGTGGTGACGTTCGTCCTGGCCAGCCGCGACCTGTTCAGCTCGGTCGACGACTTCACCCTCGTGGCCGGCGAGATGCTCGAGTCCCGGGTCGGCCTGGCCCGCCTGCTCGACCTGCTGGAGGCCGCCGAGCCTCCGGCCCGGGTCAGCGTCGGCGCGGACGCGCCGCGGCCACCGCACCGGGGGCTCGTGGCGGAGGCGGTCAGCTACGCCTACCGCGACGGCGAGCCGGTCCTGCACGACGTCTCGGTGTCGTTCGCGCCCGGGGAGCACGCCGGGCTGGTCGGTGAGACCGGCTCCGGCAAGACGACCCTGGCCAAGCTGCTGTGCGGGCTCTACCGGCCCGACGGCGGCGCGGTCCGCCACGGCGGCGACGACCTCGCCGCGCTCGACCCGGCCGAGCTGCGGCGGCGGCTCGTGCTGATCCCGCAGCAGGTGCACGTCATCGCCGGCAGCCTCGCCGACAACCTGGCGCTCACCCCGGGCCGGCCGACCCGGGCCGGCTTCGCCGCGGCCGCCGACCGGCTCGGCCTCACCGGCTGGGTCGAGGGGCTGCCGGGCGGGTTCGACGCGCCGCTCGGGCGGCGGGGCGAGCGGTTCTCGGCCGGCGAGCGGCAGCTGGTCGGCCTGATCCGGGCCGCGATGATCGACCCGGACGTGCTCATCCTCGACGAGGCCACCGCCGACCTCGACCCGCGCACCGCGCACCGCATCGAGGCCGCCCTCGCCCGGCTGCGCGCCGACCGCACGGTCCTCGTCATCGCCCACCGCACCAGCACCATCGAGCGCCTGCCGAGGGTCGTCCGCCTCAGCGCGGGCCGGGTGGAGGAACCATGCCCCTGATCGACGTCGACGGCGTGCGGCTCAACGTGCAGGTGTCGGGCGACGGGCCCGCGGTGCTGATGCTCGCGGGCACCGGCGCGCGCGGCCGGACGTGGCATCTGTACCAGGTCCCGGCCCTCGTCGCGGCCGGCTACAAGGTGATCACGTTCGACGCCCGCGGCATCCCGCCCAGCGACACCCCCGGCCTGGTCACCGTCGAGGACCTGACCCGGGACGCCATCGCCCTTGCCGAATCTCATGGCCCGGTCCGGCTCATCGGCTCGTCGATGGGCGCGCGGGTGGCCGCCGAGGTGTGCCTCCGGCGGCCGGACCTCGTCGACCGGGCCGTGCTCATGGCCGCCTTCGGCCGCGAGAGCGTCTACCTCAGGGCGATGAGCGCGGCCGAACGGGCCGTGGCCGGCCTGGACCTGCCCCCGCAGTACCGGGCCGTGGTCCGCGCCGCGTTCAACCTCTCCCCGCGCACCCTCGCCGACGACCGCCTGGCCCGCGACTGGCTGGACGTGTTCGAGGCGCCGCTGGGCACCGCCGAGGAGAGCGACACCGAGCCGGCCACCGCGCCGGACCGGCTCGGCGACTACGGCCGCATCCGCACGCCCTGCCTGGTCGTCGGGTTCGCCGACGACCTGATCGCCGCCGCGGCGCTCGGCCGCGAGGTGGCCGCGGCCATCCCCGGCGCCCGCTACACCGAGATTCCCGACGCCGGGCACTACGGGTACCTCGAACAGCCCGGCCGCGTCAACGCCGAGCTCCTCCAGTTCCTGTCCACCAAGGAGACCGCATGACCCCCGCCCGCGACGTCGAGCTCGTCTGGCACGACCTGACCCCGAGGCTGCTCGAGGTCCGGCGCGTGCACCGGCTCAGCCCCGGCATGGTCCGCGTGACCTTCGGCGGCGAGCAGCTCGACGGCTTCTGCCACGCCGCCCCCGACGACCACGTGAAGGTGTTCTTCCCCGAGCCCGGCGCCGAGCTCCCGGTCATGCCGACGCTCGGCGAGGACGGCCTGGAGCCGCCGCCGCCCGGCTCGCCGCTGCCCGTCTACCGCGACTACACGGTGCGGTTCCTGCGCCCCGAGCGGCGCGAGCTCGACATCGACTTCGCGCTGCACGGCCACGGGCCGGGCGGGTCCTGGGCGGCGCAGGCGCGGCCGGGGCAGCGGCTGGGCATCCTCGGCCCGCGCGGGTCGAACCTGGTGCCGCTCACCTTCGACTGGTACGTCCTGGGCGCCGACGAGACCGCCCTGCCCGCGCTCGCCGCCTGGCTGGAGCGGCTCCCCGAGGACGCGCGGGCCATCGCCCGCATCGAGGTCGCGAACGCCGCCGAGGAGCAGCCGCTCACCACCCGCGCGGACGCCGACGTCCGCTGGCTGCACCGCGAGCGCGGCGAGACCCTCGCGGCCGAGCTGACCGGGCTCACGCTCCCGGCCGGCGACGGCTACGTCTGGGTCGCCGGCGAGGCGGGCGGCCTCAAGCCGATCCGCCGCCATGTGCGCAGCCTGGGTCATCACAAAGCATGGACAGAGATCGATGGTTATTGGAAGTGTGGGGTGGTGAACCTCGACCACCACGAAGGGGATGATCGTGAGTAGTCCGCTGCCCAGCCTCGCACCACACGTCCTGCTGGTCTTCCTGCTGCAGATCTCGCTGCTGCTGCTGGTCGCCCTCGCGCTCGGCCGCGTGGCGGTCCGGTGCAAGCTGCCCGCCCTCGTGGGCGAGCTGCTGACCGGCGTGATCCTCGGCCCGTCACTGCTCGGCAACTGGTCGCCCGGCGCGCTGCGGTGGCTGTTCCCCGACGACGCCAACCAGCTGCACCTCGTCGACGCCGTCGGCCAGATCGGCGTGCTGCTGCTCGTCGGGGTCACCGGCGCCCAGCTCGACGCCGCGATGATCCGCCGCCGGGGCATCACCGGCGTGCGGGTCAGCCTCTCGGGCCTGCTGCTGCCCCTGGCGCTCGGCATCGGCGCCGGGTTCCTCGTCCCGGTGGCACTGCTCACCGGCAAGACCGACCGGTGGGTGTTCGCGCTGTTCCTCGGCGTGGCCATGTGCGTGACGGCCATCCCGGTCATCGCCAAGACCCTGGCCGACATGGGCCTGCTGCACCGCGACATCGGGCAGCTGACCCTGGCCGCCGGCTCGGTCGACGACGCCATCGGCTGGTTCCTGCTCTCGGTCGTCGCGGCCGCGGCCACCACCGGGGTGCACGCCGGCGGGGTGGCGCTGTCGGTGGTGTACCTGCTGGGCTTCCTCGCCGCCGCGCTGCTGATCGGCCGCCCGCTCGTGCGGTGGGTGATGCGCCACGCCGCGCGCTCGAGCGAGGGCGGGGTCCGGGCCACCGCGGCCGTCATCCTGATCCTGCTCGGCGCGGCCGCGACCCAGTCGATGGGCATGGAGGCCCTCTTCGGCGCCTTCATCGCCGGCATCCTCATCGGGCAGACCCGGGAGCGTCCGGGGGAGCTCGACGCCGACCCGGGCCGCCCGCTGTGGACCGACCTCGCGCCGCTGCGCACGATCGTGCTCTCGGTGCTGGCGCCGATCTTCCTGGCCACCGCCGGGCTGCGCATCGACATGCGGGCCCTGGGCGACCCGAAGGTGCTCCTGGCCGGCATCGCGCTGCTGCTCATCGCGATCATCGGCAAGTTCGTGGGCGCGTACGCCGGGGCCCGGGCCAGCCGGTTGTCGCACTGGGAGGCGCTCGCCCTCGGGGCCGGCATGAACTCGCGGGGGATCGTCGAGGTCGTCGTGGCCACCACCGGCCTGCGGCTCGGGGTGCTGAGCATCGCCACGTACACGGTCGTCGTCCTCATCGCCGTCGTCACCTCGGTGATGGGCCCGCCGATCCTGCGCTGGGCCATGAGCCACGTCGACGTCACGGAGCAGGAGCGCTCGCGGGAGCAGTCGCTCGCCGCGACGACGGTCTAGGAGGGAGGAGCACCATGGACGGGATCGTGCTGGTGACCGGCGCTGCCCAGGGCATCGGCCGCGCCGTCGCCCGGGCGTTCGCGGCCGGCGGCACGCGGGTGGCGGCGCTCGACCGCGACGCGGAGGGCGTCGCGAAGCTCGCCGCCGAGCACGACGGCATCACCGCCTTCCCCGCCGACGTGCGCTCGGCGGCCGAGGTCGAGGACGTCGTCGCGGCCGCCGAGGCCGGGCTCGGCCCGATCACCGTCCTGGTCAACGTGGCCGGGATCCTGCGCACCGGCCCGGTGCTCGGCTACGCCGACACCGACTGGGCCGACACGTTCGCGGTCAACGCGAGCGGGGTCTTCCACGTCAGCCGCGCGGTGGCCCGGCGGATGCGCGTCCGCCGGGCCGGCGCCATCGTCACCGTCTCCTCGAACGCGGCCGGGGTGCCGCGGGCGGGCATGGCCGCGTACGCCGCGTCGAAGGCGGCCGCGACCCACTTCACCAAGAGCCTCGGGCTGGAGCTGGCGGAGTACGGCATCCGCTGCAACGTCGTCGCCCCCGGCTCGACGGACACCCCGATGCAGCGGGCCATGTGGGCCGGGCACCCCGGCGGGCCCGCGGCCGGGGCGGCGGCGGTCGTCGCCGGTGACCCCGCGGCCTACCGCACCGGCATCCCCCTCGGGCGCATCGCCGAGCCCGAGGACATCGCCGACGCCGTGCTCTTCCTCGCCTCCGAGCGGGCCCGGCACATCACCATGCACGAGCTGTACGTCGACGGCGGCGCCACGCTGCGCGCCTGAGCGCCATCCCGGCACACCCTGCCGGCCGAAGGGAGCACCACCCGTGACCACCGACACCGCCGCCGCGTCCGGCACCGAGACCGCCGCCGACCTCGTCGCCGCGTACCGGCCCGGCCGAAGTTCGCTGTTCGCGTCCCCGCGCGGCACGCTGCTGGCCGAGGGCACGTACTTCGCCGTCCCCCCGTCCGGCCGCCGCGACGCCCTCGCCGACCTCGACCGCCGGGTGCGGGCCGTGCTCGGCGTCGCCGAGGCGGCCGGGCACTCGGTGCGGGCCGTGGTCGGCGCGGTGCCCTTCGCCCCCGACGCCCACGCCCACCTCGTGGTGCCGATGCACCTGCGCCGCGGCGGCCCCGCCGGCCCCGAGCGGCCCGTGAGCCTCGAACGGCACGGCATCACCGGGCTGCACGCGGTGCCCGCGCCGGACCGGTACGCCGCCGCCGTCGGCCGCGCCGTCCGCCAGATCGGCGACGGGCACTACACGAAGGTCGTGCTCGCCCGCTCGCTGCGCGCCGACTCGCCCGGCTTCGACCCGGCCCCCGTGGTGCGGGCGCTCGCCGCGCGGGAGCCCGGAGGGTACACCTTCGGCGTCGACCTCGGCGCCGGGCGCACCCTGCTCGGCGCGAGCCCCGAGCTGCTCGTGTCCCGGCACGGCCGGCGGGTCGCGGCCCACCCCCTCGCCGGCTCGGCCGCCCGCAGCGCCGACCCGGCCGAGGACGCCCGCCGGGCCGCCGCCCTGCTGCGCTCCGAGAAGGACCGGCACGAGCACGCGGTCGTGACCCGGGCCGTCGCCGACGCGTTACGCCCGTTCTGCGCACAGCTCACGGTGCCCCCGGAGCCCTCCCTGGTGCGCACCGCCACCATGTGGCACCTGGGCACCCTGGTCACCGGGGCGGTCGCCGACCCGGCGACGAGCGCGCTGACCCTCGCGACCGCGCTGCACCCGACGCCGGCCGTCTGCGGCACGCCGACCGCCGCCGCCCGCGCCGCGATCGGCGAGCTCGAGCCCTTCGACCGCGGCTTCTACACCGGCATGGTCGGGTGGGTCGACGCGGCCGGCGACGGCGAGTGGGCGGTGACCATCCGCTGCGCGGTCGCCGATCCCGGCGGCCTCGACCTCTTCGCGGGCGCCGGGATCGTGGCCGGGTCCGACCCCGGGGCCGAGCTCGCCGAGACCTCCGCGAAGCTCGGCACCATGCTGGCCGCCCTCGGGCTGTCGACGGAGCGGGCCGATGTGGCCTGAGGACTTCCAGCGGGTGTACCGCGAGCGCGGCTACTGGACCGGACAGACGTTCGACGACCTGCTGCGCGAGCGGGCCGAGGCGCATGGCGACCGGATCGCGATCGTCGACGGCGAGCGCCGGGTCACCTACGCCGAGCTGCGGGACCGGGCGCTGCGCCTGGCCGCCGGGCTGCACGGCATCGGCATCCGCCGCGGCGACCGGGTCGTCGTGCAGCTGCCGAACACCGCCGAGTTCTTCGACGTCGTCTTCGCGCTGTTCCGCCTCGGCGCCCTGCCGGTCTTCGCGCTGCCCGCCCACCGCTCGGCCGAGATCGGCTATTTCTGCGCGCACACCGAGGCCGTCGCGTTCGTGACCACCGACGTGCGCGAGGGCTTCGACCACCGCACGCTCGCGGCCGCGGCCGAGCCCGCGACCCTCGTCGTCGCCGGGGACCCCGGTGGCCACGCCGGCCTCGCGACCCTCTACGGCGATGCGGACGACGTGGCCCGGCTGCCCGCGGGCCCGGCCGCGGACGAGGTCGCCTTCCTGCAGCTCTCCGGCGGCAGCACCGGGTTGCCGAAGCTCATCCCGCGCACGCACGACGACTACCTGTACAGCGTCCGCGCCTCCGCCGAGATCTGCGGGCTGGGTCCCGGCAGTATTTACCTGACGGCGCTGCCGGTGTCGCACAACTTCACCATGTCCTCGCCGGGCGTGCTCGGGACCCTGCACGCCGGGGGCCGGATCGTGCTCGGCCGCCGGCCCGACCCCGCGACCGTCCTGCCCCTCATCGAGCGGGAGCGGGTGACGATCACGGCGGTCGTACCCCCGCTGGCCCTGCTGTGGCTCGAGGCGGTCGAGTCCGCGACCACCGGGGGCTCGACCCGCCCGGACCTCGGCAGCCTCGAGGTGCTGCAGGTCGGCGGCGCGAAGCTGGCCGATACGGTCGCGGCCCGGGTCGGCCCGGTGCTCGGCTGCCGCCTGCAACAGGTGTTCGGCATGGCCGAGGGCCTCGTCAACTACACCCGGCTGGACGATCCCGACGAGATCGTGCTGCACACCCAGGGCCGGCCGATCAGCCCCGACGACGAGCTGCGGATCGTCGACGACGCCGACCGGCCGGTGCCGCCGGGGGAGGTCGGGCACCTGCTCACCCGCGGGCCGTACACCATCCGCGGCTACTGGCGCGCGGCCGCGCACAACCGCACCGCCTTCACCGCCGACGGCTTCTACCGCACCGGCGACCTGGTCCGCCGCCGGCCCGACGGCTATCTCGTGGTCGAGGGCCGCGCCAAGGACCAGATCAACCGCGGCGGCGAGAAGATCGCCGCCGAGGAGGTGGAGAACCACCTGCTGACCCACCCGTCGGTGCACGACGCCGCGGTCGTCGCGGTGCCCGACGCCTACCTCGGGGAGCGCAGCTGCGCCTTCGTGGTCGTCCGGCCCGGCGCCGCCCCGCCGACCCTGCCGGCCCTGCGCCGCCACCTGCGCGAGCGGGGCCTGGCGGCGTTCAAGATCCCGGACCGCATCCGGGTCGTCGATGCGTTCCCGGTCACCGGCGTCGGCAAGATCAGCCGGCGCGAACTGCGAGCCGCGCTGGCCGCGACTCAGAAAGGCTGAGCCCCGTGCTGCCCCGAATCACCCCGTACCCGGTGCCGACCGGCTTCGGCATCGCCCAGTCCAAGGTCGGCTGGCGCCCCGACCCGGCCCGCGCCGCGCTGCTCGTGCACGACATGCAGCACTACTTCCTGGCCCCGTTCGGCACCTCGGACCAGGCGCTGCTCGGCCGGGTCGTGGACAACATCAACACGCTGCGCAAGCACGCCGCCGAGCGCGGCATCCCGGTCGTCTTCTCGGCCCAGCCGGGCGGGCAGAGCCGGGCCGAGCGCGGGCTGCTGCAGGACTTCTGGGGCGACGGCCCGCCGCCGGACGAGCGGGCGCTCGCGATCGTCGACGCGCTCACCCCGGCCGAGGGCGAGCTGTGCGTGACCAAGCGCCGCTACAGCGCCTTCGCCGGCACCCCGCTGGCCGACATGCTGGCCGGGCGCGACCAGCTGATCATCACCGGCGTGTACGCCCACATCGGCATCCTCGCCACCGCGCTCGACGCGTTCGTGCGCGACATCCAGCCGTTCGTGGTCGCCGACGCGGTCGCGGACTTCAGCCCGGCCCACCACCGCGACGCCCTGCGTCACGTGCGGGACCGCTGTGGCGTCGTGGCCACCGCGGCCGAGATCACCGAGGGGCTGCAGTGAACCGAGTGAAAGGCGAACCCATGGACTCGACCGTGTACGACGTCGTCGGCATCGGCTTCGGCCCGTCCAACCTGGCGCTGGCGATCGCGATCGAGGAGTACAACGCCGGCCGCCCGGCCGCGGAGCACATCCGCGCGGTCTTCCTCGAGCGGCAGGACACCTTCGGCTGGCACCGCGGCATGCTGTTCGAGGACGCCACGATGCAGGTGTCGTTCCTCAAGGACCTCGTGACCCTGCGCAACCCGGCCAGCGGCTACAGCTTCGTGTCCTACCTGCACGCCAAGGGCCGCCTCGCCGACTTCATCAACTACAAGACGATGTATCCGCTGCGGGTCGAGTTCCACGACTACCTGGAGTGGGCCGCGAACCGGGTCGGCGAGCCGGTGCGCTACGGCCACACGGTGACCGACGTCGCCGTGGCCGCGGGCGGCGAGCTGCTCGAGATCGTGGCCGCCCATGCCGGCGGCGTGGTCCGGCTGACCACCCGCAACGCCGTCGTCGCGGCCGGGCTGGAGCCGAGCCTGCCGGCCGGGGTGGAGCCGGGAGAGCGGGTGTGGCACAACCTCGACATCCTGCACCGGGCCGAGACGTTCGCGGTCGATCCCGACGCGCCGCCCGAGCGGTTCATCGTCGTCGGGGCCGGGCAGAGCGCGGCCGAGTCGGTGGCGTTCCTGCACGAGCGGTACCCCTCCGCCGAGGTCTGCTCCGTGTTCTTCCGCTACGGCTACAGCCCGGCGGACGACAGCAACTTCGCCAACCGCATCTTCGACCCCGAGGCGGTCGACCTCTACTTCGACGCGCCCGCCGACGTGAAGCGGATGCTGTTCGACTACCACCGCAACACGAACTACTCCGTCGTCGACTCGGACCTCATCGAGGACCTCTACCGCCGGTCGTACCGTGAGCAGGTCCTCGGCCGCCGCCGGCTGCGGATGCTCAACGCCTCGCGGCTGACGCAGCTGCGGGCCCGGCCCGACGGGGTGACCGCGGTCGTCGAGCACCTGCCCTCGGGCGAGCACCTGACCCTGGAGGCGGACGCGATCGTCTACGCCACCGGGTACCGCCCCGTCGACGCGGCCCGCCTCCTCGGCGCGGCCGGGGCGCACTGCGACCGCGACGAGGAGGGGCTGCTGCGGGTCGGCCGCGACTACCGGGTTCGCACCGGCGACGGGCTGCGGGCCGGCGTCTACGTCCAGGGCGGCACCGAGCACGCCCACGGCATCACGTCGACCTTGCTCTCGGCGGTGGCGGTCCGCTCGGGCGAGATCGCCGCATCGATCGGCGCCGCGGTCGCGGACCGGTTGGCCGTCGGGCCGGAGGTGGGGCGACCGCTCGTGGGCACGGCGAAATAGCGGGGCGCGAACGTCCCGAATCCGAACCTAGCAGCCGGATCGCGACATGGCCGCGCGTTTCCCGGCCGGCAAAGGTCCGACCTCGGTCCTGACCTGTCCAATGTGGATTCGTCAGAGCAATAACGGCGCGAATATACGCACCTGAATCATCCGATCTGGGTGATCCTCTGGTTTGAAAGCCGGAGGAGGGATGCGCCGGAATGGCTGCGTGCGAGCGAATCGCGATGCGGCGGACCGTCATGCTGGGTTCGTTCATCGCCGTCGGAATCGGGTTCGTGCTGCTGGCCCTTGCTGATCGCGCGGAGGCGAAGACCACCGCCGATGCGAGCAAGGGCCCGGCCGCCGTCTCGGCACCGGCGAAGAGGGCCACGGCGGTCGCGACCAGGCCGGCCGCGCCGCCGAAGCCCGCGGCATCGAAGGCCGTCCCCGCCAATGCCGCCGAGCCATCGAAACCGATGCCATCGAAACCGATGCCCGCGAAAGCGGACACCGCGGCGACAACCGCCGCCGTCGCGAAGACCGTGAAGGCCGCGCAGCCGTCGCCGGCCGCCACCGTCGCGAAGACCGCGAGCCCCAAGGCGACGCCGCCGCCGGGCGGGGGCGTCGGGCACATCGAGGCCGCGCCGAACCCGCCCACGGGCCCCGGCGCGTCCGGCGGCGTCAACTCGATCACCGCCACCTGGGCCGGCTCCTCGGGCGCCTCCGGCTACACCGTGACGGCGACCATGGGTGCGACCACGAAGCAGTGCACCTCGCTCCTGCTGACGTGCACGATCTCGAACGTCCCGGCCGGCAGCTGGGTCGTGACCATCACGGCCACCGGCGTCGGCGGCACCTCGACCCCGGCCGCGGCCGGCACGGTCACCGTCGTCGATCCGGCCAACCCGCCCGGCATCCCGACCGGCGTCTTCGCCACCTCCGGCAACGGCCAGGCCGTCGTCGCGTGGACCGCCCCGGGCAACGTCGGCGCCGGCATCGCCTACTACACCGTGACGACCGTCCTCGGCACCGCCACGTGCACGACGACCGGCACCTCCTGCACCGTCGGTGGCCTGACCCCCGGCGGCTCGTACTCTTTCCAGGTCACCGCCACCGCCATCAACGGCGCCGGCTCCTCGCTGCCGAGCGTGGCCTCCCCGCTGGTCAACATCGGCCCGCCCAGCCCGCCGCTGTCCGTCGGCGCCGTGGCGCTGGCGAACTCGGCCCAGGTCTCCTGGCTCGGCCCGCTCAACGGCGGCGCCGGCATCGACCACTTCACGGTGACCGCGAGCCCCGGCGGCCAGACCTGCACCGCCCTCCTGCTCAGCTGCACCGTCACCGGGCTGGCGAGCGGCACGACCTACACCTTCTCGGTCGTCGCGAACGGCGTGGGCAACACCGGCAACTCGACCGCCGCCGTCACCAACGCGGTCACCCCCGGCCCGCCCGGCGCCCCGACGAACGTCACCGTCACCCCCGGCCTGCTGACCGCCACGATCACCTGGACGCCCCCGGCCTTCGCCGGCGCCGGCATCGACCACTACGTCGCCTACGCCAACCCGGGCCTGCTGCCCTGCGGCACCCTCACCGCCACCGACACCAGCTGCACGATCCTGAGCCTGCTGCCGGCGACCAGCTACACGGTGACCGTCGTCGCGGTCGGGGTCGGGCTCACCGGAACCTCGGTGGCGAGCGCGCCGTCGGCCGCGTTCACGCCCGGCCCGCCCGGGGCACCGACCGGCGTCGTCGCGACGCCGGGCAGCGCCTCGGCGACGGTGTCGTGGGCCGCGCCGGCCAACCCGGGCGCCGGCGTCAGCGGCTACACGGTGACCGCCTCCCCGGGCGGCGGGACCTGCGTCGCCGCAGGCACCTCGTGCACGGTGCCGCTGCTGACCCCCGGCACGGCGTACACGTTCACCGTCGTTGCCAACAGCCTCGCGGGCGCGTCCCCGGCCAGCGGCGCCTCCAATGCCGTGCGCCCCGGCCCGCCCGGCCGGCCGGCCACCGTGACCGCGGTCGCGGGCGACGGCGACGCGACGGTGTCGTGGACCGCGCCGGCGTCGACCGGCGCCGGCATCGACCACTACACGGTGACCGCCGTGCCCGGCGGGGCCACGTGCACCACCACCGGCACCGGCTGCGTGGTGGGCGGGCTGTCCAACGGCACCGCCTACGCGTTCACCGTCGTCGCCTACGGTGCGGCCGGGAGCGGCAACTCGCTCGCGAGCGTCGCATCGAGCCTCGTCGTGCCCGGGCCCCCGGACGCGCCGACGCTCGTCAGTGCCTCGCCGGGCGTCGGCACCGCGACGGTGTCGTGGACCGCGCCGCTCATCACCCGGGCCGGCATCACCGGCTACACGGTGACCGCCTCCCCGGGCGGGGGCACCTGCACCACGAGCGGCACCTCGTGCACCATCACGGGGCTGACCGCGGGGTCGCAGTACACCTTCGGCGTGGTGGCCACCGGGCCGGGCGGCACCTCGCCGTCGGCGTCGACGGCGGCCTCCACGACCGTCGGGCCGCCCGGCGTGCCCCAGGGCGTGCACGCCACCGCACTCGCCGGCGCGATCACGGTGTCGTGGACCCCGCCGCTGCTGTCCGGCAACCTGATCAGCGCGTACATCGCGACGGCCACGCCGGGCCTGAACACCTGCGTCACGGTGAACCTCTCGCAGCAGTGGTGCACGATCACCGGCCTCGACGACGGCACGCAGTACACCGTCGCGGTGGTCGCGGTCGGCCTGCTCGGCAGCGGCTCCTCGGCGCCGAGCGTCCCGAGCGCCCCGGTCGTGCCCGGCGCGCCCGACGCGCCCACGGCGGTGACCGCCACCGCCGGCGCCCGCAGCGCCGTGGTCTCCTGGACCGCCCCGGCCGTCGCCCGCGCCGGGGTCGACACCTACACCGTGACCGCGAGCCCCGGCGGCGCCACCTGCACTGCGGCCACCACGTCGTGCACGGTCACCGGGCTGGTGCCCGGCACCGCCTACACCTTCGGCGTGGTGGCCACCGGTGCCGGCGGCGCCTCGGCCGCGGCCACCACCGCGACGCCGGTCCGGCCCGGCCCGCCCGGCGTGCCGACCGGCGCCTCCGCCGTGGCCGGCCCCGGCTCGGCGACGGTGTCGTGGACCGCGCCGGCCAACCCGGGCGGCGGCATCGACCACTACACCGTGACCGCCGTCCCCGGCGGGGCCACCTGCACCACGACCACCACCGGCTGCACCGTCACGGGCCTGACCGACGGCGTGGGGTACACCTTCGTCGTCACCGCCAACGGCGTCGCCGGCACCGGCGACTCCGCCGCGAGCACCCCGACCACGCTGGTCGCCCCGGGCGCGCCCGACCCGGTGACGCTGGTCGTCGCCACGGCCGGCAACGCGTCCGTGAACGTCTCCTGGCTGGCCCCGCTCATCACCCGGGCCGGCGTCACCGGCTACACGGTGACCGCGAGCCCCGGCGGCGCCACCTGCACCACGGCGACCACCGGCTGCACCGTCACCGGGCTCACCGGCGGCACCGCCTACACCTTCACGGTCGTCGCGACGGGCCCCGGCGGCTCGTCGACGGGCGTCACGACGAGCGCGGTCACGCCCGGCCCGCCCGGCGCGCCGACCGCCGTCACGGTGACGCCCGGCGGCACCGCCACGACCGTGTCCTGGACCGCGCCGGCCAACCGGGGCGCGGGCATCGCCACCTACACGGTGACCGCCGCGCCCGGCGGGGCCACGTGCACCACCGCGCTCACCAGCTGCACCGTGAGCGGCCTGACGGCCGGCACCCCGTACACGTTCACCGTCGTGGCCAACGGCCTCGGCAGCACCGGCGCCTCGCCCGCCAGCGACCCGTCGAATGCCTCCACGCCGGGTGCGCCCGACGCGCCGACGGGCGTGAGCGCGACCCCGGGCGCCGGGATCGCGGCGGTGTCGTGGACCGCGCCGGCCGTCACCCGGGCCGGGCTCACGAACTACACGGTGACCGCCTCGCCGGGCGGGTCCGCCTGCACCACGGCCACCACCGGCTGCACGGTGGCGGGCCTGGCCAGCGGTACCGCCTACACGTTCACGGTGGTCGCGAACGGCCCCGGCGGCACCTCCGCCGGCGCCGCCTCGTCCCCGGTGGTCCCGGGCCCGCCCGGCGCGCCGACCGGCGTGACGGCCACCGGCGGCAACGGCACCCTGGCCGTGTCCTGGACCGCGCCCGCGAACCCCGGCGCCGGCATCGACCACTACACGGCGACCGCCACCCCGGGCGGGGCCACCTGCAGCACCGGCGGCACCTCGTGCACCATCACGGGGCTGACCGGCGGGGTGACGTACACCGTCGGCGTCGTCGCGGTCGGCACCGGCAGCACGGGCGCCTCCGCGGCCGGCTTCACCGGCCCGGCCACCCCGGGCGCGCCCGACGCCCCGACGCTCGTCGTCGCCACCGCCGGCAACGCGTCCGCGACCGTCTCCTGGCTCGGCCCGCTCATCGTGCGGGCCGGGGTCACCGGCTACACGGTGACCGCCTCGCCCGGCGGCGCGAGCTGCACCACGAGCGGCCTGTCGTGCACCGTCACGGGCCTGACCGGCGGCACCGCCTCCACGTTCACGGTCGTGGCGAACGGCCCCGGCGGAGCCTCGCCCGGCACCACCACGACCGCGGTCACGCCCGGCCCGCCCGGCAGCCCGGCCCAGGTCGCCGTCACCGGCGGCAACACCACGGCGACCGTGACCTGGAGCGCGCCGGCGAACACGGGCGCGGGCCTCGCGGGCTACACGGTGACCGCCTCGCCCGGCGGGGCCGCGTGCGTCGCCGGGCTCGTCGTGCGCTCGTGCATCCTCACCGGCCTCGCCAACGGCACCGCCTACCAGGTGACCGTCGTGGCCAACGGCGTCGGCCTGACCGGCGACTCGCCGCCGAGCGTCGCCGCCTCCGTGCAGCCCGGGGCGCCCGACGCGCCGAGCGCGGTCACCGCGACCGCGGGCAGCGGCGCCGCCACGGTCTCGTGGAGCGCGCCGGCCAACGTCCGCGCCGGGGTGAGCGCCTACACGGTGACCGCCGCGCCCGGCGGGGCCACGTGCACCGCGACCACGACGTCGTGCTCGGTGCCGGGGCTGTCCAGCGGTACGGCCTACACGTTCACCGTCGTCGCCACGGGCCCGGGCGGCAGCTCGCCCGCGAGCGCCCCGTCGCCGTCGACGGTGCCCGGCCCGCCCGGCGCGCCCGCGAACGTCACGGTGAGCGCCGGCAGCGGCAGCGCCACGGTGTCGTGGACGGCGCCGGCCAACGTGGGCGCCGGGATCGCCGGCTACACGGTGACCGCCTCCCCGGGCGGGGGCACCTGCACCACCGCCGGCACCTCGTGCACCGTCACGGGGCTGGGCAACGGGGTGGCGTACACCTTCTCGGTCGTCGCCAACGGCACCGGCTCGTCCGGCACCTCGGCCCCGGGCACCAGCGGCGCCGCCGTCTCCGGCCCGCCGGACGCGCCAACGCTCGTCGTCGCCACGCCCGGCAACGGCGCCGCCACGGTCTCCTGGCTCGCCCCGCTCAACACGCGGGCCGGCGTGACCGGCTACACGGTGACCGCCTCGCCCGGCGGCGCGACCTGCACGACGAGCGGCCTGTCCTGCACCGTCACCGGCCTGACCGGCGGCGCCGCCTACACCTTCGGCGTCGTCGCGAACGGCCCCGGCGGCTCCTCACCGGCCGGCGGCCCGTCCAACGCCGTGCGCCCCGGCCCGCCCGATGCCCCGACCGCCGTCACCGCGGTGGCGGGCAGCGGCAGCGCCGCGGTGTCCTGGACCGCCCCGGCGAACCCCGGAGCGGGTGTCGTCACCTACACGGTGACCGCCGCGCCCGGCGGGGCCACCTGCACCACGATCCTGCTCACCTGCACGGTCACCGGGCTCAGCGACGGCACCGCGTACACCTTCGGCGTCGTGGCCAACGGCGCCGGCGGCACCGGCTCGTCCGCCGCCGGCGACCCGTCGCCGGCGGTCACCCCGGGCGCGCCCGGCGCCGCCGGTGCCGTCACCGCCGTCGCCGGCTCGCGCTCGGCCACGGTCACGTGGACCGCGCCCTCCGACGCGCGGGCCGGGGTCACCGGCTACGTGGTCACCGCGAGCCCGGGCGGGGCCACCTGCGTCACGACGGGCCTGTCCTGCACCGTCGGCGGGCTGCTCGGCGGCACCGCCTACACGTTCACCGTCACGGCCACCGGCCCCGGCGGCTCCGGCACCCCGAGCGCGCCGAGCAACCCGGTGACGTCCGGCCCGCCGGACGCCCCGACCGGCGTCACCGTCACGCCCTCGGGCGGCACCGACGCGGTCATCGCCTGGACCGCGCCCGCGAACGCGGGCGCCGGCATCGACCACTACACCGTGACCGCGCTGCCCGGGGGCGCCACCTGCGCCACCCCGGACGCGACCACCACCACCTGCACCGTCACCGGTCTCACGGCCACCGTCGGCTACCTGTTCACGGTCGTCGCCTCGGGCGTCAGCGGTACGGGCGACTCGCTGCCCAGCATCGCGGGCTCGCTGTCCCCGGCGACCGCGCCCGACCCGCCGACGGCCGTGAACGCGGTGGCGGGCAACCAGACCGTCACCGTGTCGTGGGCCGCGCCCGCGACCGTGCGCGGCGGCGTGTCCGGCTACACCGTGACCGCCTCCCCCGGCGGGGCGGTGTGCGCGACCCTCTCGGCCGCGGCCACCTCCTGCACCGTGCTCGGGCTCACCCCCGGCACCGCCTACACGTTCACCGTCGTGGCCGACGGGGCCGGCGGCAGCTCCCCGGCGAGCGACCCGTCCAGCGCGGTCGCGCCCGGGCCGCCCGGGCAGCCCCAGGACGTGACGGTCGCGGCCGGCAGCGGCCAGGCCACCGTCTCGTGGACCGCGCCGGGCAGCCCCGGGGCCGGGATCGACCACTACACGGCCACCGCGAGCCCCGGCGGCGCCTCCTGCAGCACCGGCGGGACCTCGTGCACCATCACGGGGCTGACGGACGGGGTGGCGTACACCTTCTCCGTCGTCGCCAACGGCGTCACCGGCACCGGCGCCTCCCTGCCGACACTTCCCGTCGGCGGCCTGACCGGCGCCCCGGGCGCCCCGACGGCCGTGTCCGCGACGGCCGGCGACCGCTCGGCGACCCTGTCCTGGACCGCGCCGGCGAGCGCGGGCGCGGGCATCACCGGCTACACCGTGAGCGCCTCGCCCGGCCTGGGCGCCTGCGCCACGCTGTCGGCCGCGGCCACCTCCTGCACCGTGCCCGGGCTGATCCCCGGCACCGCCTACACCTTCACCGTCAAGGCCGTCGGGCCCGGCGGCCTCTCCGCCGCCAGTGCCCCGTCGAACAGCGTGAACCCCGGCCCGCCGGGCGCGCCGGGCGGCGTGACGGCCGCGGGCGGCGACGGCAGCGCGACGGTGTCGTGGACCGCGCCGGCGAACGCCGGCGGGGCGGTGGACCACTACGTGGTGACCGCGGTCCCGGGCGGGGAGACCTGCGCGACGAGCGCCACCACGTGCACGGTGCACAACCTGACCAACGGGGTGCCGTACACCTTCGTGGTGACCGCCGTCGGCCCGAACGGCACCGGCACCTCGCTGCCGACCCTGCCGAGCCAGGTCGTCACGCCCGGCGCGCCGGACGCGGTCACGGGCGTCAGCGTGGTCGCCGGCGACGGCAGCGTCACGGTCTCGTGGCAGCCGCCGGGCATCCTGCGCGCGGGCGTCACCGGCTACACGGTGACCGCGAACCCGGGCGGGCTGTCGTGCACCACCACCGGCACCTCGTGCACCGTCGCGGGGCTGACCACGGGGACGGGCTACACCGTCACCGTCCAGGCCACCGGCCCCGGCGGCGACGCCCCGCTCAGCGCGCCCACGGTGAGCGTGCTCGCCGGGCCGCCCGGCGCGCCCACCGGCGTGACGGCGACGGCGGGCCCCGGCACCGCGGCCGTGAGCTGGAACGCGCCGGTCAACGTGGGCGCGGGCATCGACCACTACACGGTCACCGCCTCGCCCGGCGGGGCCGCGTGCGTCGCGACGACCCCGTCCGGCTGCACCGTCACGGGGCTGGACAACACCACCGCGTACACGTTCACCGTCGTCGCGGTCGGCCTCGGCGACACAGGCGTCTCGGCCGCCGCGTCCACCGGCGCGGCGGTCAACCCCGGGCCGCCCGGCGTGCCCGGCACCGCGACCGCCGTCGCCGGCAACGCGAGCGCCACGCTCACATGGACCGCGCCGGGCACCGGGGCCGCCGTCGACCACTACGTCGTCACGGCCGCGCCCGGCGGCGCGACCTGCTCCACCGGCGGGCTCACGTGCACCGTCGGCGGGCTCACGCCCGGCACCTCCTACACGTTCACGGTGACCGCGGTCGGCACCGCCCTGACCGGCTCGTCGGCGCCCTCCTCGGTGTCGAACGCGGTCGTGCCCGGGCCGCCCGCCGCGCCCACCGCGGTCATGGTGACCCCGGGCACCGGCTCGGCCGTGGTGTCCTGGACCCCGCCGGCGGCCGGGGCGGCGGTCGACCACTACACGGTCACCGCCTCGCCCGGCGGGGCCACCTGCTCCACCGGCGTCACGCAGTGCACGGTCACCGGCCTGAGCGACGGCACCGCCTACACGTTCGGCGTCGTGGCGGTCGGCGTGGGCGGCACCGGCAGCTCCGCGCCGGCGTCGTCGTCCGGCTCCTCGGTGCCCGGCCCGCCCGGCGCACCCACCGCGGTCGTGGCCACCCCCGGCGGCGGCGCGGCGACCGTCACCTGGGTCGCCCCGGTCCAGCTCGGCGCGGGCGTGAACCACTACACGGTCACCGCCTCGCCCGGCGGGGCCACCTGCACCGCGACGACCGGCACCACGTGCACGGTGCCCGGCCTGACCGGCGGCACCAGCTACACGTTCACGGTCGTGGCCAACGGTACGAGCGGCGACTCGGGCGCGAGCACCGCGTCGGTCGCCGTGATCCCGGGCCCGCCCGGCGCGCCCGCGAACGTCACCGCCGTCGCCGGCGACGGCACCGCGGACGTGTCCTGGACCGCGCCCGGCAACCAGGGTGCCGGCATCGCCCAGTACGTCGTCACCGCCTCGCCGGGCGGCGCGACCTGCACGAGCGTCGGCACCAGCTGCACGGTCCCGGGCCTGGCCAACGGCACCGGCTACACGTTCGGCGTCGTGGCCACGGGCGTACCCGGCACCGGCACCTCGGCGGCCGGCCTGAGCGGCGCCGCGGTGATCCCCGGGCCGCCCACGGCGCCGACCGGCGCGACCGCGACGGCCGGCGACGGCACGGCCGTGGTGAGCTGGACCGCGCCGAGCGGCGGGGCGAGCGCCACCGGCTACGCCGTGACCGCCGCGCCGGGCGGGGCGACCTGCACCAGCGCGACGACCTCGTGCACCGTCACGGGGCTGAGCAACGGCACGGCGTACACGTTCACGGTCGTCGCGGCCGGCGCCGGCGGGGCCTCCGTGGGCGCGGTCACCGACCCGGTCACGCCCGGGCCGCCGAGCGCGCCGGTCAACGTCACCGCCGTCGTCGGCAACGGCGAGGCGAACGTCTCCTGGGACGCCCCGGCGGCGAGCCGGGCCGGGGTCGCCCGCTACCGCGCGGTCGCCGCGCCGGGCGGCGAGGCGTGCGAGACGACGGCCACCAGCTGCGTGGTCGACGGCCTGGACAACGGCACGAGCTACACGTTCCAGGTCTGGGCCGTGGGCCCGGGCGGCGCCTCCGACGGCAGCACGCCGTCGGCCACGGTGACGCCGAGCGCCGGCCTGCCCGGCTCGCCGTCGGACGTGACCGCGGCGCCGGCCGCCGCCACCGGCACGGTGACCGTCTCCTGGACCGCGCCGGTCGTCACCGGCGACGGGGTCACGAGCTACACGGTCACCGCCTCGCCGGGCGGCGCCACCTGCACCACGAGCGGCACCTCGTGCACGATCTCGGGGCTCGGCGACGGCACGGCCTACACCTTCGTCGCCGTCGCCACCGGCCCGGCCGGGCAGTCCGCGCCGAGCACGCCGTCGCCGCAGGCCGTCACCGGCCCGCCGCCGGCCCCGGCCTCGGTCACCGTGACCCCGGGCGACACCCGGCTCGCCGTGAACTGGACCGCGGGCACCACGGCGGCCGGCGGCGCGGCCACGACCAGCTACCGGGCCACGGCCGCGCCCGGCGGGGCGAGCTGCGCCAGCACCGGCACCACCCACTGCACGATCACCGGCGTGGCCAACGGCCTCGCGTACACCGTGACCGTCGTCGCCATCGGCCCGTCGGGCTCGTCGGCGCCGACCGCCGCCCCGCCCGCGACGGCCGGCCCGCCGCGCACCCCGTCGGGGGCCACCGCCGTCGCGGCCGCGTTCGGCGCGACCGTGTCGTGGGCCGCGGCCACCACCGGCAGCGCCGTCACGTTCTACACCGCGACCGCGGTGCCGGGCGGCCAGACCTGCACCACCACCGGCACCAGCTGCCCGATCACCGGCCTGAACCCGGGCGACCCGGTGACCTTCAGCGTCGTGGCCAACGGTCCCGGCGGCGCCTCGAACGCGGCCGCCACCGGGCCGGTCGTGCCCGGCCCGCCGGCCAAGCCGGTCAGCGTGACCGCCACGCCGGGCAACAGCGCGGCGACGGTCACCTGGGACACGCCGTCGCACTCCGGCGCCGGGCTGGACGTCTACACCGTGACCGCCTCGCCGGGCGGGGCCATGTGCACCACCACCGGCCACACCTGCACGGTGACGGGGCTGACCAACGGGGCGGCGTACACCTTCACGGTCGTCGCCCACGGCGCCGGCGCCACCGGCTCGTCGCCGGCCAGCGACCAGTCGGCCGCGGTCACCCCGCAGTCGGACCTGCCCGGCCCGGTCGGCGCGGTCACCGTGACCGTCGGCAACGGCTCGGCTCTGGTCAGCTGGACGCCGCCGATCATCACCGGCGGCGGCATCGACCACTACGAGGTGGTCTCCGACGACGGGCAGACCTGCACCACGACCGGCACCAGCTGCACGGTCACGGGCCTGACCAACGGCCGGCAGTACCACTTCATCGTCCGGGCGATCAGCTCGGTCTACCCGGGGGTGTCCGGGGCCGGCTCGGTCAGCCGGTCCGTGACCCCGCTGGACACCGCGGCCGGCGTGCCGAGCGTGGTCCTCGCGACGGCCGGGAACGGCTCGGCGGCGGTCAGCTGGACCCCGCCGCAGACCGGGCCCGCGGTCACCGGCTACACGGTCACCGCCGCGCCCGGCGGGCTCACCTGCGAGGCGACGGGCACGACGATGTGCCTGGTGAGCGGGTTGACGAACGGGGTGGCGTACACGTTCACCGTGGTCGCCCACACGGCCGGCGGCGCTGACTCGGCGGCCAGCCTGCCGTCGAACACCGTGGTCCCGGCGGTGCCGTTCGACCCGAGCGGCACCGTGCCGGCCGGCCCGGCCGGGGTCACCGCGGTGCCGGGCCCGGGGCGGGCGACCGTGAGCTGGACGGCGGGCACGGGCGGGCCGGCGGTCACCGGCTACACCGTGACCTCGGTGCCCGGCGGGTTCACCTGCACCACGGCCGGCGCGACCAGCTGCGTCGTCACCGGCCTCACCGACGGGCTGGCGTACACGTTCACCGTCGTCGCGCACGGCTCGCTCGCCGACTCCGTCCCGAGCGCGCCGAGCACGCCGGTGTACCCGAGCACGGCGCCCGGCCCGCCGGGGAGCGTGACGGTGCAGCCGCGCTACAGCGGGCTGGTCGTGCGCTGGTCGCTGCCCGCGTTCACCGGCACCGGCATCAGCCACTTCACCGCCTGGACGCACACCGGCAACGGCCGCTGCGTGACGACCTCGGCGACGGCGACGCAGTGCACGATGTTCGTGCCGATCGACAGCGACTACAACGTCGACGTGGTCGCCAACGGCCTGCACGGCGCCGACTCGGCCGCGGTGCCGGCGACCCTGACCGGCCGGCCGACGTTCCCGCCGATGCCGACGTGGCCGCCGGACCTCCACCAGGCCGGTCAGCTCGCCAGCGACCTGGGCGTCAACCACATCACGATGCGCCCGGGGGAGCCGATCACGCTCACCGCGACCGGCTTCGCGCCGAACTCGTCGGTCCGCTTCGCCTCCTACGTGACCAGCGGCTCGGCCGACGGCAACCCGACCAGCGACGCCGACGTGCACAAGCGCCCGATCGGGCTGTCGGCGCTGGCCGCCGCGGGCGGGCCCACCGTCACCGTGGCCGTGCTCGGCACGCCGACGGTGGGCAACGACGGCACGGCGAGCCTGACGACCTCGGCCCCGATCACGATGTCCGCCGACGACCTGGACTTCGTCGCCGAGGGGGTGGCACCGGACGGCTCGATCCGGACGCTGGTGCTCGAGGTCCAGCCGCTCGCGGCGGACTCGGCCACGCCGACGACGCCGGTGGTCGTGCCGCCGGTCGCGCAGCCGGCGTCGCCGGTGACCACGCCGGTCCGGCACGGCACCGGGTCCACGGGCACGACGTCGTCCGGCACCGGCTCGGGCACGCTGGCCGCGACCGGCGCCCCGATCGGGACGCTGGCCCTGGTGGGCCTGCTGCTGATGCTGCTCGGCGGGGCCGCGAGCCTCGCCGGGCGGCGCCCCTGCTAGGCCCGGTCGATCACGTAGCGGCCTTTGCCGCTGGTCTTCGCCGCGTACATCGCGGCATCCGCCCGGCGCGTTGAGCATCCGGCGCCGCTCGTCGGGCGCCGCTCGCGTCGAACCCCGCATATCCATGGCATCGGCGTGCGCGGCCCCGACATGCGCCAAGGCGGCTCGCGGTCCTAGGTCTGGGCGTCCGTGGCCGTGGCCGTGGTTAGGTTGCGCCGGATCGTGTTCAGCTCCGCCCCGCACTGGTCGAGCCCGGCCCGGACCCCGGCGGCCTCCAGGGGCGACCAGCCGCACTGCACCGCGCAGCCCAGCAGCGCCTCGGTCAGCCGCAGGTGGGCCCGGACGATCTCGACGAGCGGCCCGACGTCGACCGTGAGGCAGTCCGGTGTCGGCTGTTGCATGCCCTCACCGTAACCGGCCTCGGTTGCAAGGTGCGGTGTTCGCGTCTGACCGTGCCGGGATTCGACTTACGGTGCATTTTGGTCGCCCCGAGCGCTGTGGAAGGACCGGACAAGGCGCATGCACGATGTGGAACCGGCCCGGAAGCGGTCGTGGATCGGACCTGTCGGCAACCGGCGCGTCGGTACGAAGATTCTGCTCGCGGTGCTCGTCGTCGCGCTGTTCAGCCTCGGCGACGGGATCACCGCGCTGAGCAGTCTCGGCATGATGAACGACCAGGTGGGCAAGCTCAACGGGTTCAGCCGCCAGCTGCAGGCCTCGGGCGGGCTGCGCGACCTGGTGACGCAGGCCATCGTCGCCGTCGACGAGCACGTGCTCGCCGCCGACGCCACGGGGCGCGCCAAGGCCAGGACCACGCTCGACGGGCTCGACACACGGGTCGCCACGTCCACCGGCGCCGTGCGCGGGCTCGGGCTCGACGCGGCGCAGACCCGGGCGCTGGACGACTTCGGCTCGGGCTGGCAGCGGTACCTCGACACCGTCAACGGCTCGCTCCTGCCCGCCGACGACCGGGGCGACCGCGCCGCGGTCCTGCGGGCCCGGACCGAGGCGAGCTCGATGGCCACCGCCGTGCAGGGTTCGCTGTCGGCGCTGGAGTCCGCGACGGTCTCGCGCGCCGACGGGGAGGACGCCTACGCCGAGGGCCGCTACAACGGCACCCGCAACGAGGTCGTCGTGATGCTGGCGGTCAGCTTCGTGTTCGGCGTCGCCCTCGCGCTCGCCATCAGCCGGCTCATCACCGGGCCGCTCAAGGCGTGCGTGGCCGCGCTGGGCCGCATCGGCGACGGCGACCTCACGGCGCGGGTGGCGGTGCGCTACGACGACGAGATCGGCCAGGTCGCCGCGGCCCTCAACGGCACCGCCGGCTCGGTCGCCGAGATGGTGCGGCAGGTCGGCTCGGCGTCGGATCAGGTGGCGGCCGCCTCGGAACAGCTCTCCACCGTCTCCAACCACCTGGCCTCGGCCGCCGAGGGCACCAGCGCGCAGGTCGGCACCGTCGCCCACGGCGCCGAGGACGTGTCCCACCACGTGCAGGCCGTCGCGGCCGCGACCGACGAGATGACGCTGGCCATCAGGGAGATCGCGAGCAACGCGGCGGAGGCGGCCGGGGTCGCGTCCGCGGCCTCGCAGACCGCGCAGCGCACCAACGACAGCGTCGAGCGCCTCGGCGACGCCTCGGCCCAGATCACCTCGGTCGTCGCGCTCATCACCCAGATCGCCGAGCAGACCAACCTGCTCGCGCTCAACGCCACGATCGAGGCGGCCCGGGCGGGGGAGGCCGGCAAGGGCTTCGCGATCGTCGCGAACGAGGTCAAGGAGCTGGCCCGCGAGACGGCCAAGGCGACCGAGCAGATCTCCGGGCAGGTCGAGTCGATCCAGTACGAGACCACCGGCACCGTCTCCGCGATCGGCGAGATCGCCACGGTGATCGGCACCATCAACGACTACACGGCCACCATCGCCTCGGCGGTGGAGGAGCAGACCGCGGTCACCGGGGAGATCGCGCGCCGCGTGGGGCAGGCCGCGGACGGCTCGGCCGGGATCGCGTCCACCGTCGGCGGCGTGGCCGAGAGCTCGGCCATGGTGAGCACGAGCGCGACGCAGACCCAGGCGACCGCGGCGGAGCTGGCCCGGATGGCGTCCGAGCTGCGCAAGACCGTCGCGGCCTACCAGGTCTGAGCCGCTGTCCGAGGCCACCACCACCGCCGCTACGGGTGAAGTTCGACGACCAGTTCGACCTCGACAGGAGCGTCGAGCGGCAGCACGGCGACCCCCACGGCGCTGCGTGCGTGCCGTCCCCGCGGCCCGAACGCCAGCTCCAGCACTTCGCTCGCGCCGTTGGCGACCTGCGGTTGCGCCGTGAACGAGGGGTCGCTCGCGACGTAGACGACCGCCTTCACGACCGCCGCGACGCGGTCGAGGCCACCGGCCACGGCCGCGACCGCGGCGAGTGCGTTGACCGCGGCCTGCCGGCCGCACTCCCGGCCCTCTTCCAGCGTCACGTCCCCGCCGAGCTTGCCCCGGTGCAGCAGCTGGCCCTCACGCAACGGGAGCTGGCCCGAGGTGTGCACCAACAGGCCGTTGCGGGTGGCGGGCACGTAGTTGGCCAGCGGCTCGGGAGGGACCGGAAGTTCGATGCCGGCCGCGGCCAGCCGGGACACCGGATCGATCTGCTCGTCCACGCTCAGCCCCGCTCGAAGACCAGCGCCGCGCCGATCCAGGTCTGCGCGACGGTCAGGGCGGCCAGATCCGTCGGCTCGGTCTCCAACGGGTCCTCGGACAGGATGACGAAGTCGGCGAACTTGCCCACCTCGAGCGAGCCGACCCGATCCTCCCAGCCGATCGAGAACGCCGACCATTCGGTGTACATCCGCAGCGCCTCCTCGACCGTGACCGCCTCCTGGGCATCCAGCACGGCGCCGTCGTTGGTGCGCCGGGTGACGGCGGCCTGCATCGCCGGGAACGGGTTGTGCTGGTCCGCGGTGATGCCGATCGCGTCGGAGTTGCCCGGGATCGGCAGGCCGTGGTCGATCAGCGTGCGGAACGGCATCACGGTCCCGATCCGGTCGCTGCCCAGGTGCGCGACGTATCCGGTCGCGGTGGTCAGGATGAAGGCCGGCTGCGGGACGGGGACGACTCCGGAGGCGGCCAGCCGCTTGATCCGCTCGTTGGTCATGAACATGTTGCCCGCGTGTTCGATGCGGTGCCGCACGACGCCGTGGCGCGCGGCCGGCAGTGCCAGCGCGCCGTCGATGGCCTGGTCCAGGGCACGGTCGCCGATCGCGTGCATGGCGATCTGCAGCCCGGCCGCATCGGCGGTGGCGACCAGGGCGGCGACCTGGCCGTCGACGAACGCGAGCTCGCCGCGGTAGCCGGGCTGGCCGGGGTAGTCCTCGTGGAGGGCCGCCGCCCCGGCGGTGAGCCCACCGTCGAGGAAGACCTTGAAACCGACCATCGCGACATGGTCGGGGTCGAGGGCGTCGATGCGGGCCTTGGCGCTGCCGGTGCGCACGTCCTCGGCCGACACCACGGCCTCCAGCTTCGGGTACAGGGCGGCGCGCAGCACCAGGTCACCGTCGGCGGCGATCGAGCAGATCGCTTCCAGCCCGGCGTGGTGCAGCGGGATGTCGCCGACCGTGGTGACGCCGACGGCGAGGTACCGGTCCTGCACTCGCTTGATCGCCGCCGCGAGGTCCGAGACCGCCGGCTGCGGGCCGCCGAGCGGCTCGAACATGTCGTAGGTGCGGCCGGTGGCGACGCCGGTGGCCGGGTCGCGCTCGATCCGGCCACCGGGCGCGTCCGGAGTGTCGTCGTCGACCCCCAGCAGCTCCAGGCCCAGCGAGTTGAAGACGTTGAGGTGGTAGCTCGCCCGATACATCACCGGGTGGGTGGTGCTGACCCGGTCCAGGTCGTACCGATCGGGATAGCGCCCCTCGGCGAGCTTGAGATTCTGGTAGTGCTCCCCCTGACCGAGGATCCACTCGCCGGCGGTCGTGGAGCCGGCGCGCTCCGCGAGCGCGGACACGATCTCCTCGATGCTCGACGCCCGCGACGAGCGGCAGTCGACGGCGAGCTCCCAGGAGTAGGCGAGCAGCTCCAGGTGGGAGTGGCAGTCGATCAGCCCGGGGATCACCGCCGCGCCGCCCAGGTCGACGACCCGCGCATCTGCGGCCCCGGCGAGAATCTCCTCCGTCGTCCCGATCGCCGTGATCCGGCCGTCCTCGGCGCGAAACGCCTCCGCGACGGTTCCGGCCCGGTCCATGGTGCGGACCCGGCCACCGACGAAGCACACCGTCTCTCCTGGCACTGCTCTACCTCTTTCTGGGTGTGGTTGTGAAGCCGCCGTCGCGGCCGAGGCCGGCGATGGCGGGTCAGGCTGTGATTCAGCGGACGGCAGGCATCTGTACGGTCTTGGTTTCCAGGTACTCCTCGACGCCGAGCCGCCCCCGCTCCCGTCCGAGGCCACTGGCGCGCATGCCACCGAACGGCAGGGCCGGCTCGCTGACCAGCGGCGTGTTGACGCCGACCGAGCCCGCCTTGAGCTTGCGGGCAACCGCGGTCGCGGCGGCCTGGTCACCGCCGAACACGTACGCCGCCAGGCCGTACTCGGTCGCGTTGGCCAACCGGACAGCCTCGTCGACGTCGGCACAGCGGATGACGCTGAGCACCGGGCCGAAGAACTCCTCGCCGAGCACGGCGGGCTGGCTGCGTCCCTCGGCCGTGAGCAGCGTCGGCGCCAGAAACGCGCTCGTCTCGTTCTCGGCAGTCCTGGCGCCGCCCGCGACGACGGTCGCGCCGCCCGCCACGGCCTGGGCCAGCTGCGCCTCGATCCTGCTCACGGCCGCGTGGTCGATGAGCGGGCCCATCGTGGTCGCCGGGTCGCGCGGGTCGCCGAGGACGATCTGCTCGACCGCCGCGGTGAGCTCGGCGACCAGATCGCCGGCCTTCGAGTCCACGACGTACACCCGGTTCGCGGCCATGCACGCCTGCCCGGAGTTGAGGAACCGGGCCCGGACCAGGTCACGCGCGGTCTGGGCGACATCCGCGTCGGGCAGGACCACGGCGGCCGCGTTGCCGCCCAGTTCGAGCAGGACCCGCTTGATCGACGACGCGGCCTTGCGCATGACGAGCTCGCCCACCGCGCGTGACCCGGTGAGGCTGATGCAGGCAACCTCGGGGGCCTCCAGCAAGACGTCGCTGACCCGTCGCGGATCGCCGGCGACGACGACGTTCAGGACGCCGGGCGGCAGACCCGCCTCCCCGAAGCAGCGTGCGATGGCCAGCGCGGTGAGCGGCGTCTGCGGGGCCGGCTTCAGCACCACCGCGCAGCCGGCCGCGAGCGCGGCGCCGACCTTGCAGGCCACCATGAACGCCGGGAAATTCCACGGCGTGATCGCGACGACGACCCCGATCGGTTCGTGCAGGACCAGGGCGTCGCGGCCGGGCGCGACGTCGGCCCAGGCCTCGCCGGGAAGCCGCAGCGTCTCGTGGCTGAACCACTCGAAGAAGCGGACCGTGTTGCGTGCCTCGCCGATCGCCTCGGCCAGCGGCTTGCCGGTCTCGGCGCTGATGAGCTCACCGAGCGCCTCGACCCGCTCGCCCAGCAGGTCGGTCGCGCGGCTGAGGACCTCGAAGCGCTGCCAGCCGGTCGCCGACGACCACCCGTCGAGGGCGGCCGCGGCCGAAGCGACCGCCGCGGCGGCCAGGTCGGCGTCGGCGTCCCCGACCGCGCAGATCGTGGCCCCGGTCGCCGGCTCGTGGACGTCGAACGTGTCCGGGGCGCTCACCCAGGTGCCGCCGATCCACGAGCCCGGGCTGTCGCCCACGAGCTGTGCGACCAGATCGGCCGGCCGGCTGCTCATCGCGCGCCCTCGGCACCGCAGGCGGTGTAGTCGGCCTCGCCGACCTCACCGGTCCACTCGACGTCGCCGAAGTGGAGCACCAGCTGGATCAGCTGGGCGGTCGCGGTGGCACCGTGCCAGTGCTCGACCCCGGGCTCGGTCCAGACGACGTCGCCCGGGCGCATCACCACCACCTCGCCGCCGCGCTCCTGGATCCAGCCCTCGCCGGAGACGGTGTAGAGCATCTGGCCGCCCGGGTGCCGGTGCCAGTGCGTGCGCGACCCGGGCGCGAAGAACATGTTGAGGGCGCGGGTCCCGCCGTCGGCCAGGACGATGTCCGACCAGACCTGTCCGGTCGTGGTCGCCGGCCGCATGGCCGACACCCGGTCCGCCGGAATACCTCGTCCGATGATCATCGTGCTCCTCTGGTTCGTGGGGTCGGGTCAGTCGGTGGAACGGCGGACATCGCTCAGCACGCGGTTGCTCGCGTTGTAGCCGGTGACGCCGCTCATGAAGTTGCCCGGCCAGTTGCCGACCCCGGTCAGGTAGAGCCCCTCGACCGGGGTCCGGTAGTCGGCGCAGCCGGGGATCGGGCGCGAGTCGAAGATGTGCCCGGGCACGATGTCGCCGTGCGCACCGTTGCCCTCGACCAGGGCGAATTCGCGCTCGAGGTCCAGCGGCGTGTAGACGTGCACGCCGGCCAGGATCTGGGACAGGTTCGGGATGTGCTCCTCCAGCGTGCTGACCACGGCCTTGCCCAGGTCGTCGCGCTGCTCGTCCCAGGTGCCCTCGGCCAGGTGGTACGGGACGCCCCGAACGCTGAGGCTCATGAAGTGGCATCCCGGCGGGGTCAGCGAGGGGTCGTGCGCCGAGTCGACCATCGCGGTGACCGTGGGCCGATCGGTCCAGCGCCCGAGCACCGCCTCGTTGTAGGCGTTCTGGAGCACGTCGATGCTGGCCGCGATCCGGAAGTTGGTGCCGAGGAAGAGACGGTTCTCCTCCTCGTCCTGCGCGGCGGCGAACCGTGGGGTGCCCTCGAGCGCGAGGTGGACCTTGGCGGAGGTGCCCTTCATGCTGACGGACTTGGCGAGGTCGTACAGGTCCTCCCCGATGTCCTCGGGTCCGACCAGCTTGGTCAGGGTCAGCTTCGGGTTCGCGTTGGAGACGACCCGGGGTGCGCGGAACTCGCGCCCGTCGCTGAGGACGACACCGAGGACCCGCTGGTCCTTGCAGAGGATGCGCTCGACCTGCGCGCCGGTGAGGATCGTGGCTCCGTGGGCACGGGCGGACGCCGCCATCGCGCCGGTCACGGCGCCGATGCCGCCCATCGGCGCGGCGTTGCGCATCATCAGCTCGTTGTCGTCGTGGCTGCCGACGCTGCGCATCGACTCCTCCCACAGCGGCCGTTGCAGCAGCAGGTAGCCGCTGCCCGGCGTGCGCGGGCCGACGAAGTTGGTCGCGACCGCGGTGCCGGCGAAGAACGCCTGCAGCTGCGGGGACGAGAGCCGCTCCTCGAGGATGTCCGCGACCGGACCGAACATGATCGACTCGAAGTCGCGGCGCTGGCGCGGGGTCGTGAAGCGGGCGGCCACCTCGGCGAACGACGGCGGCGGGTCGTAGAAGGAGACCTTCATCTGCCGGGCCACCGAGGCGTACAGCTCGATGACCGAGGCGTAGCCGTCGAGGTCCGCGTCCCCGTGCGCGAACTGCCGCATGACCGCCCGGCGCTTGACCCGGTCCGGCCAGGCCGGCAGGGCCCGGCCGTCCGTGAAGAGGGTCAGCGATCCGAGCGGCGGGTGGGCGAAGCGGAGCCCGTGCTTCTCCAGCTCCAGCTCCGCGGCGATGCGCGGATCGAGGCTGTGGCTCGCATTGGCCACGCTGCTGCCGCGGTAGCCCGGGAACACCTCTTCGGTGACGCAGGTGCCACCGACGACGTCGCGCCGCTCCAGGGCCAGCACCTTCAACCCCGCCCGAGCCAGGTACCCGGTGGCCACCAGACCGCTGTGCCCGGTTCCGACGACGATCACGTCGTACGCCTGTTCCATCCGCTTCCTCCCGTTCCGTCGCCGTTGCCGGTCAGCCCAGCGGGCTGATCCGTCGAGCCGAGACGCGCCATCCCGCGTCGGTGCGGGTCACGGTGTCGCGGTAGATCGCCGCGGTGATCTTGCCTTCGGCCCGCAGGGCGAGCGCCTTGCTCTGGCATTCCGCGGTGTCCTCGCCGGCGCCGGCCACGACCACGTTCGTGATGTGGTGACTGACCGCGGGCGTCGCGATCGCCTTGAAGCTCGCGATCACGTCATCGAGCCCGTTGGCCGTGAGACGGCCCGGGTTGTCGAAGAAGATCTCGGGCGCGAACACCTCGCCGAGCCGGTCGTACTCATGGGTGTCGAGGAGGTAGGCGACCCGGTTGAGGACTTCCTCGATCGCTCGGGCATCGGCCGGATTCACGGGTTGGTTGGTCACGGAATTCCTTTCAATACTTCCATACAGTGGAAGTCCAACTTCCGTACCATAGGATGCCTTTGGATTCGAACACGGTCAAGCGCCACCACGGCATCCGCGAGAGCGGTCGGAAGCAGCCCCGAAGGAGAGCTCGAATGACGATGCGCGACCAGGCCTGTGCCGACCGGACCTGGGTCAACGAGGCGATCCGCCGTGTCGAGGCCGATGCCAACCGCAGTTCCGACACCCACCTGCTGCCCTTCGACCTGCCCGGCCGGCACGGCGTCGACCTCTACCTGAAGGACGAGTCCTCGCACCCGACCGGAAGCCTCAAGCACCGGCTCGCCCGCTCGCTCTTCCTGTACGCGCTCTGCAACGGCTGGATCGGCCCGGCCACGACGGTGGTCGAGGCGTCCAGCGGCTCGACCGCGGTCTCCGAGGCGTACTTCGCCCGCCTGCTGGGCCTGCCGTTCATCGCGGTCGTCCCGGCCTCGACCAGCCCGGCCAAGCTCGAGCTGATCGAGTGGCACGGCGGGCGCTGCCAGCTGGTGGACCATGCGGGACAGGTGTACGACGAGGCGCGGCGCCTCGCCGCCGAGCTCGGTGGCCACTACCTCGACCAGTTCACCTACGCCGAGCGGGCCACCGACTGGCGCGGCAACAACAACATCGCCGAGTCGATCTTCGAGCAGCTGTCCGGCGAGGCGCAGCCGGTGCCGGCCTGGATCGTGGCCAGCGCCGGCACCGGCGGAACGGCGGCGACCATCGGGCGTTACCTGCGCTACCGGCGGCACTCGACCCGGCTGCTGGTGGCGGACCCCGAGCACTCGGTCTTCCTCGACGCCTGGCGCCTCGGCGATCGCGGACTGCAGTCGGCCCGAGGCTCGCGGATCGAGGGGATCGGCCGCCCGCGCGTCGAGCCGTCGTTCATGCCCGAGGTGATCGACGAGATGGTCCGAGTGCCGGACGCGGCGTCGGTCGCGACCATGCTGTGGATCTCGCGCCGCCTGGGCCGCCGGGTCGGACCCTCGACCGGGACGAGCATGTGGGCGACGCTCGGGCTCATCGCCGAGCTGGAGCGCAACGGCGAGCGGGGCAGCGTGGTGAGCCTGATCTGCGACGGCGGCGAGCGCTACACCTCGACGTACTACGACGCGTCCTGGCGCATGGAGCAAGGCATCGACGTGGCGCCGTACGCCGCCGTGCTGGACGAGTACGACCGTTCGGGATCACTTGCCCGCGTGATCGCGGGAAAGCCCGGCCACAGCTCTTGACAGCCCGCCGCTTGAGCCACAGCATCTCTGCAATGGAAGTCACACTTTCACTCTGTGGAAGTGCAACTCGGGTGGGTCCACGTACCCAACCGGCCGTTCTGACCAAGAAGGAACCCTTATGCGAACAAGTCTCGGCGTGACCGGGGGCCGGCGTCGCGTCAGTGCCGTGCTGGCCGCGGTTGTCGTGGCCCTGGGCATCACGGCCTGCTCGGGCGGCGGGGATGAGAAGGGGTCGATCACGTACGCCGGCTTCGGCGGCACCTACCAGGACGCCGTCAAGGCCACGCTCTTCGACCCGTACTCGAAGGACAGCGGCGTCAAAGTCCTCTACGACAGCAGCGGCTCCGACGTCGCGAAGCTGGTGCAGATGTCCAAGTCCAACTCGATGAGCGTCGACCTGATCGACGCCGAGGACTCCTCGCTGGCCCAGTTCATGGCCGCCGGCGTGCTGCAGCCGATCGACACCAAGAACCTCACCGGATTCGCCGACCCGAGCGCGGTCACCGAGTACTCGGTGCCGTGGTACACGTTCTCACGCAACCTGTTCTGGAATAAGGACAAGGTTCCCGGTGGCCTGCAGTCCTGGGCCGACCTGTTCGACACGAAGCGAATCCCGGGCAAGCGCGGCATGGTGGGCCTGCCCTGGGGCATCATCGAGGGCGCCCTGATCGCCGACGGTGTCAAGCCCAGCCAGCTCTACCCGCTCGACCTCGACCGCGCCTTCGCCAAGCTCAACACCATCCGCGGCGACACCATCTTCTTCAAGTCCAACGGCGACCTGCAGAACGCCATCTCACAGGGCGAGATCACGCTGGGCTACGGGAACCTCGCGCGGATCAAGAGCATCGCCAAGAGCGGCGCGGTGCCGCTGGACTACACCTGGAAGGGCGCCGTCCTCTCCGTGCAGCAGCTCGTCATTCCCAAGGGAGCGCAGCACGAGCAGGACGCGTACAAGGCGATCGAGTATTCGCTGAAGCCCGAGGTCCAGAAGGCGATCATGGACAAGCTCGGCTACACGCCGTCGCTGAAGTCGGTGGTCGACGGCCTCGACGCCAAGGCGCGCGCCGACCTTCCCGGCACTCAGGAGACGGCCAGCGACGAGACCTTCCGCATCGACGTGAACTGGTGGGCCAAGAACGGCGCGGACGTGCTCAAGCGCTGGCAGGACTGGCAGAACGCGTGACCACCACTCCGGCATCCCCGAAGGTGGACCGTCCGGGGCCGGCCTCCCGCACCGCGGGAGGCCGGCCCCGCCGGCGCGGCTGGGACCTGGGCGGGGTTCCCGCGGTCGTCGTCGTGACCCTGATCTTCGTCCTTCCCGTCGCGATCCTCTGCCTGCGCAGCGTGACGGAACCGACCTTCGGCCTGCAGAACTTCACCCGGCTCCTCGGGCACTCCGGCTACGTCGCCAACATCGTGCGGACGATCCTGATCTCCGCGGCCTCGACATTCGTGGCACTGCTCCTCGGCTACCCGATCGCGTACCAGATGGTCCACGGCGGCCGCTGGCTGCGCACCTTCCTGACGGTGGCGATCATGGCGCCCTACCTGACGTCGATCCTGCTGCGGTCGTTCTCCTGGCTGGTGATCCTCGGACGCCAGGGCCCGATCAACAAGCTGATCGAGCAGTTCGGACTGGAGCCGATCGCGATGGTCTTCACACCGATCGCGGTCGTCGTCAGCCTCTCCCACTATCTGCTGCCGCTGATGATCCTGCCGCTGGCCGCCACGATGCGCTCGGTCGACAACTCGCGGATGCGGGCCGCGACCAGTTTGGGCGCCGGGCCGGCCCAGGCGTTCATCCGGGTCTATCTGCCGCTGACCAAGCCCGGCATCCAGGCGGGATCGGTCCTGTGCTTCGTGTACGGCATCGGCGCGTTCGTGATCCCCGCGCTCCTCGGCGGCTCCAAGGGCAGCATGCTCGGCCCGCTGATCCACAGTGCCATCAAGGAGAGCGGCGACTACGGCCTCGCCTCCGCCGCCGCGCTCGTGCTCGGCGTCCTGGTCCTGGTCATCGTCCTGGGCTTCCAGCGGCTGACCGGGATGTCGACGACCGAGATCGCCGGCCGGTCCGGCGCCACGACCGCCCGCTTTGGCCGGGCCAAGCGCGGCGGCGGACGCGTCCTCAGGCTGGCGGGGCGCGCGGTCGGCGGACTCGACCGCCTCGGCGTCACCCGCAGCCGCAGGCTGCCGAAGGTCGTGGCCGCCGTCCTCGGCGTCCTCGTGCTGGCGCCCCAGTTCATCGTCATCCCGATCTCGTTCGCCTCCACCGAGGCGCTGGTCTTCCCGCCGGTCGGCTACTCGACCCAGTGGTACTCGGAGTTCTTCACCGCGGACTGGCTCGATCCGCTCGCGGTCAGCGTCCGGATCGCGCTCTTCGTGACCGTCATCGCCGGGCTGCTCGGGACGCTCGCCGCGATGGGCGTCGTCCGGGGAACGGTCCGCCGGTGGGGGGCGCTGACCTCGACCCTGATGATGCTGCCGCTGCTGTTCCCGACCGTGGTCGCCGCCGCCGGCTTCTACGTGGAGTTCGAACGGATCGGCCTCGTCGACACCGAGCTGGGGATCGTCCTGGCCCACGTGACGCTGGCGCTGCCGTTCGTGTTCAGCGTGGTCAGCGCGGGGCTCCGCTCGCTCAACCCGGCCTACGAGCGAGCCGCCTCCAGCCTTGGTGCGAACCGGGCGGTCCAGCTGCGCCGGATCGTGCTGCCTCTGATCGCCCCGTCCGTCGTGACCGCCGCCCTCTTCGCGTTCCTGACCTCCTTCGACGAGTCGACGGTCGCGATCTTCCTGTCCGGCGTGCACGTCAAGACGCTCCCGAAGCGGATCTTCGAGGCGCTCTCGCTGGAGACCAACCCCACCGTGGCGGTGATCTCCGTCTTCGTCATGGCGTGCGCCGCTGTCATCTGGCTCGGCTATGCGCTGTTCCGCCGCTTGACCCGGACCTCGAGGAGCACCTCATGACCGCCAGCCACGGCGCGATCCAGTTCGACAACGTCCGCAAGGAATACGCCGACCACGTCGCCGTCGACGACCTCACCCTCACGATCGAGCCCGGTGAGTTCTTCACGGTGCTCGGCCCGTCAGGATCGGGCAAGACCACGACCCTGATGATGCTTGCCGGGTTCACCGACCCCACCTCGGGGACCATCCGCGTCGACGGCGTCGACATCGCGCACACGCCGAGCGACAAGCGCAACATCGGCGTCGTGTTCCAGGACTACGCGCTCTTCCCCCACATGTCGGTCCGCGACAACCTCGCGTTCCCGCTGGAGATGCGCAAGGAGCGGCGCGAGGTCATCGCCGAGCGGGTCGACCGGGCGCTCGAGCTCGTCGACATGACCGCCGCGGCCAACCGGCTGCCCGACCAGCTCTCCGGCGGTCAGCGACAGCGGATCGCGGTGGCGCGGGCGGTCGTGTTCGACCCGGCGTTCCTGCTCATGGACGAGCCGCTGGGCGCCCTCGACCGCAAGCTGCGGCAGCGTCTGCAGGTCGAGCTCCGGCAGCTCCAGCAGGCGCTGAAGGTGACCATGGTCTACGTCACCCACGACCAGGAGGAGGCGATGTCGATGTCCGATCGCATCGCCTTGATGAACCACGGCCGGATCGAGCAGATGGGGACGCCGCGGGAGCTCTACGAGCACCCTCGCTCCGCCTTTGTCGCGGACTTCCTCGGCACCAACAACATGCTCGCGGTCCGTCCCGAGGCCCCGGGGCGGCTGAGCGTCGAGAACGGCGGGCTGCTGCCGGTCGACGACGGCAGGGTCGTGCCCGCCGACGCGTCCGTGGCCGCGGTGCGCCCGGAGCGGATCGCGCTGACGAACATCGCGGCGACCCCGCCTCCCGGGTTCAGCCACTGCACCGGGAAGATCACGCACCGTCTATACCTCGGCTCGCACACGATGTATACAGTCCACTCCGAGACATTCGGCCCCGTGCGGGTGCAGATGCAGCACGATGACGGCGAACATCCCTACCGTACCGGCGAGACAGTAGGCATGATCTGGCGGACACGTGATGTGAACGTCTTCGGCTCGAAGGCCGAACGATGAAGGGGGCCACCTTGACCGAGCTGGAAGACGAGCCCACCGAGCAGCGCGGCGTCAGATCGGTGATCCGCGCGCTCAACCTGCTCTCCGCGGCCGCTCGCGGGAGCCGGACCCTCACCGAGCTCGCCGGCCAGGCCGGTGTCAGCCTGAGCACCGCATCGCGGCTCCTGGCGACGCTGAAGATGGCCGACTTCCTGGAACAGCACGCGGACGGCCAGTTCTTCCCCGGACCCGAGCTGACCGCGCTGCTGTACGCCGGCGACCAGTGGTCGGGCATCCGCAAGCTCGCGGGAGAGGTCGCCTCCAGCCTCCGCGACGAGCTCGACGAGACCGTGGCGTTCTTCGTCCGCTCCGGCAACGACCGTGTCTGCATCGAGTCGGCCGAGTCCCGCCGGCTGGTGCGCAGGGTCTGCCACCCTGGTGAGCGCGGGCCGGTGTACCTGGGCGCCGCGGGTAAGGCCCTTCTCGCGTTCAGCAACGCCGAGCACGGCTACCTCGGTCTGCCGCCGGGCACCGACGAGTTCAAGACGGAGTCCGGGGCCGTGCGCACCCTGGCGGATCTGCGGGCCGAATGCGCCGTCATCCGGGAACGGGGCATGGGCTACAGCGGTCGCGAGTCGACCGAGGAATCGTGGGCGGTCGCGGCGCCGATCTTCCAGGGCGGCCTCCTGCTCGGCGTCCTGGCCGTGGTCGTCCCGATGACCCGGTCGGACGAGCAGTACGTCGCGAAGATCCAGGCGGCTCTGCAGCGAGCGGCCGAGGCCAGCAGCCGCTGAGCGCCCGACGGAGTCGAGGCCCCGCGTCGATTCGAGGCCGAGCCCGCGCAGGAAGGCCGCCACCGCGCCCGGGCGGAGAGGCATCTCGAGGTCGTACGCGCGCGACTCCACCTGCCCGTTGGACTCGGCCGCCCAGTTGCGCACCGCGGCCTCGATGGCGACCGACCGCTGCTCGGTCGTCGTCTCCCGCGCGGCCGGCACCGGGCCGCCGTCGCCCTCGACGGGCGTCGACACCTCGGCGGGCAGGCCGCCGCTGCCGCCGCTCAGGCTGTAGCGGGTGACCGCGGGGCGGCCCTCCAGCGGGGTCTCTTCGCGCACGCCGCGACTGTACCCAGGCATGCGAAAGGGGCCGCCGGGATCGCCCGGCGGCCCCTCCTCGATGCGTCAGACCCGGCGGATGCGGCCGGCCCACAGCAGGCCGGTGCCCGTCATGGCCATCGCGCAGCCGATGAGCAGCTGCAGCATGACGCCCGCGCCGGTGACCGGCAGCGTGCCCGAGCCCGTGGCGCGCTCCGCCACGGTCAGGGCCAGCGCCATCGAGCGGGTCGTTCCGTCCGGGGCCGCGCCCTGGGCGAGGGCCGTGTGCGCCCCCGCGGCGAGGTCGGCCGGGATGGTGATCCGCTTGCTGAACGAGCCCGTGCCGTCGGTGACCGCGGTGCCGAGCGTGCGCGGCGCCGAGTACATCGTGATGACCACCGTCGAGTAGGGCGCGAACCCGTTGCCGATGAACGTGATGTCCGCACCGGGGACCGTGGTGCTGATCTGCCCCTTGTCCGTGGTGAGGGTCAGGTTCGTCGACGGCGGCGTCGCGGGCGCGACGGGCGCGGGCGCGGCCACCGGCGCGGACGGGCCGGCGGCGGCCGACTGCGCCTCGCCGGCGAGCGCGACGACGGTGACCGTATAGGAGGTGCCCGCCTGGGCGCCGAGCACGCAGGTGGTCGCGCCGGTCGTCGTGCACGTGGCCGGGCCCGGGTTCGCGATCGCCTTGTAACCGGTGATGCCCGTGACCGGCGACGCCGCCGTCCACGACACCGTGATGGAGGAGTCGTTCGCGGTCGCCGTGACCGCGCTCGGGGCCGGCGGGAGCGCCGCGAACGTGCGGGTCACCGGGGTGGCCGGGGCGAAGTACCCGTTGCCCGCCTGGGCGGCGGTCAGCGAGCAGGTGCCGGGCTTGCGGATCTGCACCTGCTTGCCCGACGTCTCGACCGGCACGGCGGTGCACACGTCGGTCGTGTTGCTGGTGATTGTCACGTACAGGCTCGCCGACGAGGTCGGGTCCACGCTGATCCAGCTCGTCGACGACGGCACGTCCGCCGGCTGGGCGAAGGTGATCGTCTGCGGGTCGGGCACGGCCGGGTACACCTCGATGCCGGCCGTCGTGACCCCGTTGACGAGGCCGGTGAGCCCGGTGACGTCGGTCTGCCCGGTGATGGTCTTCACGCCCGTGCCCGAGAACGCGAGCGGCACCGAGGTCGTGCAGCTCGCGACGCTCGTGGCGAGCGTCGCGCCGGCCAGCTCGATGGTGGACTGCCCGGTGCCTGCGGTGAGCGTGCCCCCGCAGTCGCTGGTCGCCGAGCCGGATCCGACGGCCACGCCGGTCGGCAGGGCGACGGTGTACCCCATGCCCGACTTCGCGTCGGTGTCCACGCGGTCCAGCTTGAGGTCGAGGCTCGCCGCGCCGCCGGCCACGACGGTCGCGGCCGAGAAGGCGGCGGAGAGCGTCGGGACCGGGATCGCGGTGAACGTGGCGCTGTAGTCGTAGGTCTGGACCTGGGTGTTGTTCGCGATGCCCGTGCTGGCCGCGTACGTGCCGGCCTGGGTCGCGTGCACCGGCATGCTGTAGACGCACGTCGCCTGCGAGTTCGACATCGACGCGCCGGCGACGATGAGCGTGCGGCTGCTGATCGCGATGAGGGTGGCGCCGCAGTCGGTCGTGCCCGAGGCCGCCTCGGCGTCGACGCCGGTGGGCAGGTACAGCGTGAAGTTGACGCCGGTGTAGCTCCCGCCGCCGGTCAGGGTCAGCATCGCGGACCACGTGAGCGTCTGGCCGACGGCGGCACTGGCCGTGCTGTAGTCCGCCACGAGCGAGATGCCGGTGACGTTCTGGACGCCGCCGCCCGCGCTCGGGCTCGGGCTGACGCTCGGGCTCGCGCTGATGCTCGGGCTCGGTGCGGGTTCCGCCGCCGCGGCCGTGACGGCCTTCTTCTTGACCGAAGCCTTGTCGTGCTTGGCCTTGTCCTGTTGCTTGTGGTGTTGCTTCTGGTGCTTCTTGTGATGTGCAGCGGCCTTCGCCGGCTGCTCGGCGTGCTCGGCGGCGAAGGCCGCGGGCGCCGCGACGCCCGGGCCGGCGACGAGCGCACAGAGCACCGCCGCCCCCAGCAGCGCCAGGTTGGAGCGTTGAACTCGCACAAATCCCCCCGTGGTACCTGACGAGCCACGATTCAGCCCGTCATTACCACAAACTATGACAATTGGGTTCACCTCGGAGGGGAACTGCGAATGATCTGCGCAAACACCGCGATGTGTCCGATAGTCGTTGGTGTGGAAGGGTTCGGCCGATGACCATCGCACGACGGGCCAATGTGGCCTTGGCGGTGGTGTTCGCCATCGCCCTCACCGTGGCGATCTCCGTGTCCGTGCTGGCCGCGTCGGCCGAGCGCGAGGTGTCGGACTACCGCGGACGCATGCACCTGCTGCAGACCGCCGTCTGGGAGCTGCGGTCGGACTTCTACAACTACGACGACCAGATGAACATGTACGTCGCGGTGCTCCTCGGCGGCGACACCGGCAACGCCGACCTGGCCGAGACGACGTTCCAGCAGGCGGCCGCGGCCCGCAAGCAGATGGCCGAGGACCTGGCCACGGCCCGCCGTCTCGGGTCCGGCGCGAAGCTCGGGGAGCTGCTGACCCGGCTCGGCCGCGACTACGACAGCTACAACGGCTTCGCCGACCAGGTCCGGGCCGCGGCGCAGCAGGGCGACCTCAAGCGCGCGGTCTACGTGATGACGGTGGGCAACCTGGAGCCGTCCAACGACATGATGCCGACCCTCGACGAGGTCAGCGCGCTCGTGGACACCGAGGTGACGGGCTCGCTGGGCACCCTGCAGCGGCACCAGGCGACGATGTACCGGCTCGCCGCCGCGTTCGGCGGCTTCGTCATGCTCCTCGTCGTCCTGATCGCGGTGGCGCTGAACCTGGTCATCCTGCGGCCGATCGGGCGCCTGCGCGACCGGATGGCGGGCATCGCCAGCGGCGCCGTCGGCCGGCACGAGCGGCTGCCGGCCACCGGGCAGGACGAGCTGAGCCGCGTCGCGGCGGCGTTCAACGCGATGCTCGACGCGCTGGCCGAGCAGGAGGCCGACCTCGCCCGGGAGCACGCGGCCCGCGACGCGGAGACGCGCGCCAACGCCGAGCACGCCCGGGCGGGCGAGGCGAGCCTGCGCGACCGGGCGCAGCAGGCCGTCGCCGACAGCTCCGTGCAGGTCCGGGAGGAGCTGCATCAGGTGATGCGCGACGTCGAGCAGGTGCTGGCCGCCGCCGCGGCGATCGACGAGCGGGTCGACGCGGCCGGGCGGCGCACCACCGACGCGGTCCGCAGCGCCGGCGACGCCGACCGGGTCGTGGGGCAGCTCGGCGAGAGCCTGCAGCGGGTCAGCGGCATCACGGCGCTGATCGCGGGGGTCGCGGACCAGACGAAGCTGCTGGCGCTCAACGCGACCATCGAGGCGGCCCGGGCCGGCGAGGCCGGGCGCGGCTTCAGCGTCGTCGCCGACGAGGTCAAGCAGCTGGCCGGCGCGACCACCGAGTCGACCGCCGAGATCTCCAGCACCATCACGTCGCTGGAGGCGAACACGGCCGCGATGGGCGGCGCGATCGCGACCGTGACCGCGGGCATCGGCGGCATCGACGAGGTCACCTCCTCGCTCAGCGCGGTCGCCGACGAGCAGCGCCGCGTGGTCGAGGCGCTGCGCAACCGGGTCGTGGCCACCATCGAGCGGATCGAGTCGATGGTGGACCTCGGCGACCGGCTGGAGCGCCGCCGCCACCCGCGCGCCCATGTCCCGGCGGCCGCCACGATCGGGCAGGGCGGGCAGACCTACCCGGCCGACATCACCGACCTCTCCGAGAGCGGCGCGCGCTGCCGGACGGACGCGGCCGGGCCCCGGGGCGGCGACGTGGACCTCGTGCTGACCGTCCACGGCGAGCGCCTCGCCCTGCCCGGGCGGATCATGCGCGCCGACCTCACGCCGGACGGCCTGGAGCTCGGCATCGAGTTCACCGGCACCGGGACCGCCGCCCGCGGGCGGCTGCGCGACTACGTGCGCGAGCTCACCGAGGCGCGCGGGTCCGAGGCCGTGCCGCACTGAGCACTGACACGAAACCGTCATGGTCCGTGTGTATGGTCTGCCGGCATGAATGAGCCGTTGGCGAAGCGGCTGCGGACGGCCACCGTGGTGCTGTGCGCCGCCATCTGGGCCTCCGGCTACGCGGGCGCGTCGCTGGAGCTGGTGTCGTGGGAGCGGATCTTCGCGGTCGGCACCGCGGGCTGCGCGCTGCTCATCCTCACGACGTGGTTGCTGACGCGGGAGTGAACCGGGCCAGCAGCACGGTGTCGTGGCGGTGATGGGTGCCGGGCGGCGCGGGGGCGGTGCGCGGGCGCGTCCCGTCGGCCAGAATCGTCCACTGTGGACCGAGTTGCTCGGCGACGTCGGCCGGGTGGTAGTAGTCCTCGGGCCGGAACCCGCTGTCGGCCGGCACCTCGGAGACGTCGTGCCCGACGTAGAGCAGCAACCCGCCCGGCGCGACGGCGTCGAGCAGCCCGCGCAGCGCGGCGTCGCCCGCCTCGCGCCGCAGCGGGAAGTACTGCACCGACACGAGGTCGAAGGCGCCCGCCGCCGGCCGGCTCGTGCTCAGGTCCGCCTCGGTCCACGTCACGCGGCCGTCGGGGTCGAGCGCGGCGCCGCGCCGCAGCGCCGTCGGGGCGATGTCGACGGCGGTGACCCGCCACCCGCGGTCCGCCAGCCACAGCGCGTCGCCGCCCTCGCCGCAGCCGACGTCGAGCGCCCGCCCCGGCTCCAGCGCGCTCGCCTCGGTGACGAGCACGCCGTTCGGGTTGCCGCTGAAGAGCCGGTCCTGCGCGCGGTACCGGTCGTCCCACTCCTGTGCGTCCATGCCCACCACCATGACCCGAACCCGTCCGGCGCGGCGAATCGCTTTGCCGTTCCGGCAAAACCTCACTGCATCGCGGTGGCGACCGGGTGCTCGAACGAGGCCGGGCAGCGGAACACGTACAGCGAGTAGCCCCGCCCGATGACGATCCCGGTCGGCGTGACCGGCGCGTCTTCGAGCGGCTGCCAGCTCGCCGGCCCCTCGCTGGAGGCGGCGGTGAACAGCAGCGTCATCGGGGCCCCGCACGCCTCGCAGTCCATCGGCAGCGGGTCGGTGAGCGACCAGTTCGCGAACCCGCCGAGCTTCCAGCCCGGGGCGAGGGAGAGGTCGTACTGGTACCGCGAGCCGAACCGCTCCCGCACCCGCGCGGCGAGGTCCCCGGGCAGCGAGCCGATGTAGTCGTACTCGCGCACGCGCTCCGGGTGCACCACGCACGGCGCCGGGACGTACTCCTCGTGCACCTCGGCCGGCGCGGGCGGCTCGGCGAGGACCCGCGTGACGCCGGCCGCGCGCCGCCAGAAGACGCGCACCAGCGGGTTGTACCCCTCGTCCAGGTGGTCGAGCGGGCACCACAGCACCTGCAGCACGTCGGTGCCGTCCGGGCCCGCGAAGTCGGGGGCGTCGTGGCGGTACACCTGGGCGACGGGGATCATCGGGGTCGGCAGCGGAACCGGGTCGTCGTGGTCGTCCACGTCGCACACGGGCCACGGCTCGCCGGCCGGCCAGAGCAGCGGCCCGCCGATCGAGCTCTGCGTGACGGCGGGGGCACCTGGCCGCGGGTGCAGCCGCGTCGCCGTCGTCGTGTGCGCGTTCAGTTCGGGGAAGCCGGCCGTGACGTCCAGCGGCCGGGGCGGGGTGGTCCGCGTCATGTCCCCGAGCCTAGGCTCGGGCGATGCGGACCGGGGCGCGGCCCGGCCGCAGGGCTCGAGCCCGGCCTTAGGGCAGCGAGGGGGCGGTCGTGCGCAGGCGCTCGGCGTCCTGGCCGGGCGGGGTGCCGAACAGGCGGCGGTACTCCCGGTTGAACTGCGAGGGGCTGTCGTACCCCACGAGATGCCCGACCCCCGCGACGTCCCCGGCCCGGGCGGTCAGCAGCGACCGCGCCTCCTGCAGCCGGATGCGCTTCTGGAACTGCAGCGGGCTCATCGCCGTGATGGCCCGGAAGTGCCGGTGGAACGCCGACGGGCTCATCCCGGCCAGCCGCGCCAGGTCGGCCACGCGCATCGGCTCGGCGTAGTGCTCGTGCAGCCAGCGGATCGCGCGCCCCACGTGGTCGAGGCCGCTGCCGGCCCGGCCGATCTCGCGCACGACGGCGCCGTGCGGGCCGGTCAGCAGGCGCCACAGGATCTCCTGCTCGATGAGCGGGGCCAGCACCGGCGCGTCCGCGGGGTGCTCGAGCAGCCGCAGCAGCCTGACCGCCGCGTCGAGCAGCTCCGGGCCGGCCGGTCCGGTCGCCATCGCCGGGGGAGTGGCGCCGCTTTTGTGCAAGGCGCGCAGCAGTAGCGGCGCGATCGCCTCCGGCCGCAGCACAAGGCCCATCCCGAGCGCGGGCCGGCCGGGCGTGGCGCGCAGGAAGTGGCCGCTCACCGGGAGCGTGGCGGTGACGACGAGGACCTGCCCGGCCCGGTACTCGAACACCTCCGACCCGAGCACCAGCCGCTTGCCGCCCTGCGCCATGATGACCAGCAGCGGCTCGGTCAGCGAGTGCTCGGGCGGCGAGGCGTCCACTCGGGACAGCAGCAGCCCGTCGATCGGGGTGCGCAGGTCGGGCCGCGCGTGGGTGGCGATCAGCCGCCGCATCTCCTCCAGCACCTTGCCCACTCTTGCCGAACTCGGCAGGATCGTGCAAGAGGTCGCGCGGATCGGTCTACCTCGCGAGCGCCCGCGCGCCGAGACTTGTGCCATGACACTTGACCACTACGTCACCCTCGGCCGGTCCGGCCTGCGCGTCAGCCCGCTCGCCCTCGGTGCGATGACGTTCGGCGAGGACCCGGGCGCCGCCGGCTGCGGCGTCGAGGAGTCCGAGAAGATCCTGACCGCGTACCTCGAGCGGGGCGGCAACTTCGTCGACACCGCGAACTTCTACACCAACGGCCACTCGGAGCGGATTCTCGGGGACTACTTCGCGGCCCGGCCGGGCGCCCGCGACCGCGTGGTGCTCGCGTCCAAGTTCTTCGCGAACATGCACCCGGGCAACCCGAACGCGGGCGGCGCCGGGCGGTCCGCGATCCGCCTGCAGCTGCACGAGACCCTGCGCCGGCTGCAGACCGACCACCTCGATCTCTACTGGCTGCACAACTGGGATCGCAACACCCCGATCGAGGAGACCATGCGCGCGCTGGACGACCTCGTGCGGGAGGGCCGCATCCGGTACATCGGCTTCTCCAACACCCCCGCCTGGCTCACGGCCCAGGCGCAGACGACGGCGCTGCTGCGCGGGTGGACGCCCCTGGTCGCGCTGCAGGTGGAGTACTCCCTGCTGGCCCGCACGGTCGAGGGCGAGCTGGCCCCGTTCGCGCTGGACCAGGGCCTCTCGCTGGTGCCGTGGAGCCCGCTGCGCAACGGGTTCCTGTCGGGCAAGTACCGCCGCGGCGCCGGCGTCACGGACTCGGCCCGCACCGCCTTCGTCGGGCAGCCCACGGACGCGGACCACGTGGTGATCGACGCGGTGCACGCGATCGCGGACGAGCTCGGCACGTCGGCCGCGGCCGTCTCCCTCGCCTGGCTGCGCTCCCGCCCGGGCACCGTCGTCCCGATCGTCGGGGCCGGGCGCCTGGAGCACCTCGACGGCAACCTGGCCGCCCTGGAGGTGGCCCTGACGCCGTCGCACCTCGCGGCCCTGGACGCGGCGTCGGCGCCCGACCTGAACTACCCGGCCCCGCTGCACGGCCCGCTGCGCGCGATGCTGCAGTTCGCCGGGTCCACTGTGGACGGAGAGCCTTCCGAGGTGTACCCGCCGTTGCTGCAGAGCACCGTGCGCTACTGATCTCGCCGGGCTCGGTCGGCCCCGGAGCCGAGCAGCGCGGCCAGGCCGTCGAGGATCAGCTCCAGGCCGAAGCCGAACTGGTCGCCGAAGGAGTACCCGGGCCTGGTGATGTGCTCGACGGCCATCTCGACCAGGTGCGGATAGGCGCCCGGGTCGAAGCCCTCCATGATGTCCTCGGCCACGTCGCCGGCGCTCTGCTGCTCGTCGAACGGCAGGGACGCCTCCTGGACGGCGAATCCGTACACATAGCTGTCCAGCACCGTCAGCGCGTGCGCGGTCTGCGGCACCGTGAAGCCCGCGCCGCGCAGGCATCCGAGCGCCGCGTCGTGTGCCCGCAGGGTGGCCGGGCCCGGCGTCGTGCGCGACTCCAGCAGGCCGATCGCCCACGAGTGCCGGCGCAGGGCCAGGCGGGCCGAGCCGCAGCGCCGCCGCAGCTCCGCCCGCCAGTCGCCGCCGGCCGCGGGGACCTCGATCTCGGCGAAGACGCGGTCCACGATGCCGTCGAGGATCTCGTCCTTGTTCGCGACGTGGTGGTACACGGACATGGGCTTGACCCCGAGCTTGTCGGCCAGCGACCGGATGGTCAGCGAGGCGATGCCGCCCGCGTCGGCGAGCTCCACGGCCGCGCCCAGCACCCGCTCCCGGCTCAGCGGGGGGCCGTCCGTGATCCGTCTCGACATATCAGGGTCTCCTCAGGGTTCCGCCTTTCGTACTTAGTACGGTACCGTCACCTTACTAAGTACGGTTCTCGCTGGGGGAGTGATTGTCATGGCCGCTGCGCGCACGATCGGCGCGTTGTTCCTGGCCGGGTTCCTGACCTACGGCATCGGGTTCGCCCTGGTCACCTCGGCCATCGGCGCCGACGGCGGCCTGACCGCCCGCACCACACTGGTCGTCGGCGCGCTGCTCATGCTGCTCAACGTGCTGATCGACGTCGGCAAGGGCGTGCTGTTCTTCGGCGTCCTGGAGCGCCACGGCCGCCGCACGGCGCTGTTGTACCTCACGATGATGGCCGCCGAAGCGGTGCTGCTCGGCCTGGGCGTGCTGTTCCTGCTGCTGCTGGTGCCGCTGCACGACCGCGGCGCCGACCCCGTGTTCGGGCTGCTCGCGACGGACGCGAACAACCTGCTGTACCAGATCGGGGAGTTCCTGCTCGGGTTCACCGGCGTGTTCCTGTGCGCGCTGCTCGCCCGGGCCCGGCTCGTCCCGCGGGTCCTCGCGTGGTGGGGCGCCGCCGGATACGTCGTGTTCGCCATCGGTACCGTTGCCGAACTGTTCGGCGCTCATGTCGGGCTCGCGCTGTCCATCCCGGGCGGGCTGTTCGAGGTGGCGCTGGGAATCTGGTTGATCGTGCGGGGGTTCGCTCGCGTACCCTCCCAGGGTGCTGCCGGTCCCGTTCCGCTGGTTGACGAGCGCCTCGTGGGTCACGAATCTCGGTGACGGGATCGCGGTCGCGGCCGGCCCGCTGCTCGTCGCCTCGCTGACCGACGACCCCTTTCCGGTGGCGCTCGCCGCACTGCTGCGGTGGGCGCCGCCGCTGCTCTTCGGGCTGCACGCCGGGGTGCTCTCGGACCGCGTCGACCGGCGGCGGATCGTGCTCGTCGCGCACACCTCGCGCGTCCTGGTGCTCGCCGCCCTGATCGCGACCGTCGTCACCGGGGTCGTCACGGTCGCCGTCGCGCTCGTGGGCCTGGCGCTGCTGGCCACGGCCGAGGTCTTCGCCGACAACACCACGCAGACGCTCGCGCCGATGCTCGTGCCCCGCGAGGACCTCGCCACCGCGAACGCCCGGCTCACCACCGGGTACATCACCATGAACCAGCTCGTCGGGCCCTCGCTGGGCGCGACCCTGTTCGCCGCCGGGCGGGTCTGGCCGCTGCTGGCCCAGGCCGTGCTGATCGTGGCGGGCGTGCTCATGCTGCTGCGCATGCGCCTGCCGCCGTTGCCGAGACCCGACCGGGACTCCGCCGGCATCCGGCGCGACATGGTGGAGGGCTTCCGCTGGACCGTCGCGCACCCGGCGGTCCGCACGCTCGTGCTGACGATCCTGGTCGTGAACCTGGCGTTCGGCGCGGCGTGGTCGGTGCTGGTGCTGTACTGCGCCCGGCAGCTCGGCCTCGGCCCGGCCGGCTACGGCGTGCTGACCACGGTGTCGGCGGCGGGCGGGCTGATCGGCACCGCGATGTACGGCTGGCTGACCCGGCACGTGAGCCTCGGCAACATCATGCGGGTGGGCCTGCTCATCGAGGCGGCCACCCACCTCGGCCTGGCGCTGACGCACTCGGCCGTGGTCGCGGGCGTGATCCTGTTCGTCTTCGGCGTGCACGTCTTCATCTGGGGCACGACCTCGGTGACGGTGCGCCAGCACGCCGTACCGGACCATCTGCAGGGCCGCGTGAACAGCGTGAACACGGTGGCCATCTTCGGCAGCCTGGTGATCGGCTCGGTCATCGGCGGCGCGCTGGCGACGCGGCTGGGCATCGCGGCCCCGTTCTGGTTCGCCTTCGCCGGGACCGCGGTGTGCGTGGCCCTGCTGTGGCGCTCGCTCACGCAGATCGCCCACGCCTCATGAGACCGGCAGCGTCCGCGTCATAGGCCGGGCAGCGCGGGCTGGGCGTCGTACACCGGCCAGCCGTCCTCGCCGCGGCGGACGCCCGGGCTGAGGCGGTGCGGCTCGCGCGCGACGCCGAGGTGCTCGACGCGCGCGCCGCGGATGGTGAGCGCGTCGGCGATGAGCATCCGGTGGCACTGCGTCCAGTGGGACTCGGCGCATATCACGGCGAGCAGCGGCGGGGCGGCGACGAGCGCGTCGATCGCGTCCCGGAACGCGGGGGAGTCCATGTGGTCGGCGTAGCCGGCGAGGGCGGGACTCGGCACGGCGGTGTGCCGCGAGCCCGTCCGGGCGGTGCGGTGCCCGCCGAGCGTTTCGCCCTGCCAGGTGTACTCCAGCCCGGCGGCGCGGATCGCCCCGGCGAGCGCGTCCCGCCCGAACTGCGGATGCCGCCGGGAGCCGGGGAACCGCCGCACGTCGACGAGCGTGCCGACCCGCGCCTCGGTGAGGATCGCGACGAGCTCCTCGACGGTGCGTGCCCCGTGCCCGACGGTGCAGATCACGTCATGGCCTTGCTCCGATGCGGGTGCCCGGCACCCGGACCCGGCCGCGCCTGCGTGGCATGCCGCCACGGTAACGCGAGACGGCCGGGACGCGAAGCTCGCGTCCCGGCCGCTTGCGGTGCCGCCGCCGTCGACGGGCCTCGACGGCGGCGGTGGGTGGTGCTTAGCGGTGGTGGTGCCGGCGGCTGTTGTACTCGTGGGCGACGAGCACGTACTTGTTGCTGCGGCCGACGCGGTAGCAGTCGGAGTCGTCCCACATGCCGGCGCGCTCGCCGACCCAGCCGGCGGCGGTGCAGGCGCGCTTGTTCTGGAACGTGCGCACGACCCACGACTGGTCCCAGTCGCGGTTGTCGCGGTGGCCGTCCCACGAGCCGTGCCAGCGGCCGTCGCTGCCCGGGCCGCGCCGGTCGCCGGGGCGGTTGCCGGGGCGGTTGTCGCCGCCGGGGTGGTTGTCGCCGCCCGGGCGGGGCTGGGCGACGCTGCCCTTGCCGTCCTGGACGGTGCTGGCCGACGCGGCCGACGCTCCCATCCCGACGACCGCGGCCGCGGCCATGGTCATGCCGGCCAGCGTCAGCATTCGCTGAACATTGCGCATCTTCACGATCCCCCTCGTTGTTGTGACGATGCGACTACGTTAGGTAGTTTTCCGCCCGGAAGTTGCCGAAACCACTCGTACGTTTGGTTTGGTTATCAAAGCCCTATAGCCGGGCAAATCGGACGGGCCGCTACCCGCATCGGGCCCAGCGGTTGATCGCAAACCGACCCAATCGACCTGCTGCGGGTGTTCATGGTGCCTGCGCGGGCGGAGGGCCTTGCGGGCGCTGCCTAGTCTGGCGCGGTGATGGTCGTCGGGGTCGTCGGCGTGGTGCTGGGGTTGCTCGCGTTCGGGGCCGATGCCGCCGACGGGATTCCCGGGCAGGTGCTCGTCGCGCTCACCAGCAGCGGGTTCTCCTGGGGCCTGGCGGCGTTCCTCGTCGGGCGTTTCGCGGCCGTACGCAAGCAGGCCATCGCCCGCGCCACGGTGCTCCTCGTGGTCGCGACGCTCGTGTACTACGCTGCTGGGGCTCGCCGACGCGCCTGGGGCCGAGTTCGTGCGCGGGGTGGTCGCCGGCGAGGTGCTGCGGATCGCGCTGCCGGTCGTCGTGCTGCTGTGGCTCGCCTTCCGGCACCGGCTGTGGGGTGCGTGGCCCGTCCTGCTCGGCGCGTTCGTGGTGAGCGGCGGGATCGGCGCGTTGCGCTGGTACGCCATCTATCGGATCTGAACCGGGCGCCGGTCCAGGACCACGGACACCGCGACCGACACGGCGATGAGGGCCGCGCCGATCGGCCAGAGCAGCGGCACCCACGACTCGATCCCGGCCACCGGCACCCGCAGCCGCACGACGGCGATCACCACCAGCGCGAGCGGCAGCACGGTGCCGAGCACGCTGATGCGGGTGTAGCCGAACCGGATGAACAGCGGGAACTGGACCGCCACGTTGACCGCGAACATGCCCCACGCCACCGCGAGCACGATGCCGAGCGCGTGCCCGCCGAGCGGCTTGGACTCGGCGTGCGCGAGGGCCAGGGTCACCGCCGTGCCGCCGGCGGCGAGCGCGAGGAAGGCGCTCACCGCCCAGGCGTAATGGCCGAGCACGACCGAGCGGCGGCGCAGCGGGAGCACGGCGTACAGCGTGTCCAGGCCCGCCTTGTCGGCGACGCTGAACGGGTAGCTGATGACGGACGGGGCGACCAGCAGCACGAGCGCGGGCACCAGCGTGGTGGGCCGGTTGGCGAGGATCGCGGTCACCACGACCAGGAGCAGAAGACCTTGGCGGCGGTACGGCGCGATCGTGCGCAGATCCAGCAGGGCCACGCGGGCGACGGCGGTCATGCCAGGCTCCTCTGGGCGGGGGCGCCGATGTGCACGGCGATCTCCTCGAGCGTCGGGGGTTCGATCAGCGCGTCGGCGTCGAGCAGGGCCGCCTCGTCGGTGCGCACGAGGGCCTGGACGCCGGCCGCCGTGCGCCGCGCGCCGATCAGCCGCACGCCGACGCCCTCGGCGAGGTCCGGGCCGGCGCGCACGATCCGGAAGCCGTCCATGAGCTCGTCCTTGGTGCCGGTGGAGACGATCCGTCCATCGTGGATGATCGTCACGTAGTCCCCGATGCGGTCGAGGTCCGTGGTGATGTGCGTGGAGAACAGCACGCTGTGCCGCTCGTCGAGCATGAAGTCGCCGATGATGCCGACGAGCTCGTCGCGGGCCACGGGGTCCAGCCCGCTGGTCGGCTCGTCGAAGACCAGCAGCCGGGCCCGGTGGGAGAGGGCGATGGCGATCATGAGCTTCATCGCCATGCCGCGGGAGAGGTCCTTGACCCGGGACCTCGGGTCCAGGGCGAAGTCGTCGAGCAGCTGACGGTACCGATCGCTCTGCCACCGGTCGTAGAACGGCCGCAGCGTCCGCTCGACGTCGCTCAGGCGCCAGTCCCCGACGAGGTAGGTGTGGTCGAGCACACGCCGATGTCCTGGCGCAGGTCGACCGGCCCGGGCACCCGGTGGCCGAGCAGCTCGGCCTCGCCGGACTCGATGCGCCGCAGGCCCAGCAGGCACCGGATCGCGGTGGTCTTGCCGGCCCCGTTCGCGCCGATCAGCCCCATGACGTATCCGGTCGGCAGCTCGAAGCTCACGTCCCGCAGCGCGAACCGGTCGCTGGTGGCGACGCCGACGCCGCGCAGCGCGAAGGCCAGGTCGCTCAGCCGGGCCCCCTCGGTCGCGATGAGGCCGTCGAGGATCGTCACCAGCTCGTCGCGCTCGAGGCCGGCCCGCCGCGCGGCGTCGAGGGCCGCCTGCAGGCCGTCCTCGACCTGACGCAGCAGCTGCTCGCGCGGCGGGGCGGACTATATACAGTCGGTACGGCCCCCGCGCAAGGGCGCCGCGCGCAGGCTCGCCACGCCCCCGATCAGCGCGGTGACCAGCGCGGCCAGGCCGGCCGCCGCGAAGCCGCCCGCCGGCCCGGTGAGGTCGATCGCCAGCCCGGCCAGTGGGGAGCCGACCGCGAAGCCCCCGCTCTGCGCCGAGGACTGCAGGCCGGTCGCCTCGCCCCGCACGGCGGCCGGCACCAGGCGGCTCACGGCGTCGGCGATCGCGGACAGGGTCGGCGCGGTGAGCAGCCCGATGCCGACGACCGCCACGCACAGCCAGGGCCAGGTGCGGGCCAGCCCGGCGGGCACCGTCACGAGCGCGAGCAGGCCGAGCAGGACCCAGGTGGGCAGCGACCGGGGCAGCGCGCCGTAGAGCAGGCCGCCGGTCACCGACGCGACCCCGAACACGGCCACGACGCCGGCCGCCCAGGACATCTGGTCCGCCTCCCGCAGCACGGCGACGATGGCCAGGTCGACGCCGCTGAGCAGCGCGGTGGCGCCCACTCCCATCATCAGCACGGCGACCAGGCCGGCGCCCAGCCACTGCCGGCGCGGGGGCCGCTCGCCCGCGCCGGCGCCGGCCTCCTCCGCCGTGCGCACGGGCGGATCGAGGCGGGCCAGCCCGAACCCGCCGGCCGCGATCGCGGCGCCGACCACGCCGGCCACCAGCCCCGGGGACGTCTGCGCGGCGCACACGATCACGAGCGCCGGCCCCACGATGTAGGACACCTCGCCCTGCACCGCCTCAAGCGCGAACGCGGGCCGCCGCTGCTCCGGCGTCGTCATGGCCGCGATCGCCTGCCTGGTCACCGACTGGGCCGGCACCATCAGCAGACCGGCGACGACGCAGGAGCAGACCAGGATGTCGTACGGCATGAGCGGCACCCCCAGCCAGAAGACGACCTGCAGCCCGCTCGTGACCACCAGCACCTTGCGCACGCCGCGCCGGTCGATCGCCCGGCCGAGCAGCGGCCCGCCCAGCGCGATCCCGGCGGTCAGCGCCGCGGCGACCACGCCGGCGGCCGCGTAGCTGCGGTGCAGCCCGAGCACGACCACCATCGTCAGCGCCATCACGTCGGCCGTCATCGCGGTGCGGGCGAGCAGCGAGACGCCCAGCAGCGGGGCCATTCCTGGCACGGCGAGCACCCGCCGGTATCCGGTCACCAGCCCGACGCTAGATCAGCCGCCCCGCCAATAGCAGACGGACATCTGTTGGGGCCGCCATAATGATTGTTTATGCCCAGGGACCTCGAGATCGGGTTGCTGCGATCGTTCGTCGCCGCCGTGCGGGCGGGCAGCATCAGCCGCGCCGCGACCTCGCTCGGCCAGACCCAGCCCGCGCTCAGCCAGCAGCTGCGCCGGCTCGAGGGCGTGGTCGGGCGGCCGCTGCTGCACCGCTCCTCGTCCGGCGTCTCACCGACGCGGGCGGGCGCGGAGCTGCTGCCGTACGCCGAGCGGATCCTCTCCCTCTCCGCCGAGGCGCTCACCGAGACCGGGCGCGCGCTGACCGGCCACTGCGGCGTCGGGCTGCTCGAGGACCTCGCCGCGACGCACCTGCCGCAGGCCCTCGCCGACCTCGCCCGGCTGCACCCCGCCGCGACGCTGGAGGTGCTCAGCGTGTCGAGCACGGCGATGCGCGAGGCCTACGACTCCGGCCGTGTCCATCTCGTGCTCGACGAACTCCCGTGCCTGCCCGCGCGGCCCCGCTGGACGGTGCGCCGCCCGCTGGTGTGGGCGGTCGGCCGGGGCGTGGACGTGGCCGCCGACCCGCTGCCGGTCGTGCTGTTCTCGAACACCTGCGCCTGGCGGACGGCGGTCCTGGAGGCGATGGACCACAGCGAGCGGCGCTGGCGGGTCGCGTTCGAGAGCAACAGCCTGGTCGGGGTGCTCGCGGCGCTGCGGGCCGGGCTCGGCGTCGCGGGCCTGCTGCCGGCGAACCTCGACCCGGGCATGGCCTGCCACGACTCGGACGCCCTGCCCGCGCTGCCGGACGTCGAGCTCGGCCTGGCCCGGCATCCGCGCACCGCGGGCGACCCGCTGGTCGACGCCGTGGAATCCGCGCTGCGCCGCACGATCTGACCGCTACGCGCGCCGGGTGACCGCCGACATCGCGAACCGCCTGCCGGGGTTCGGGCCGGGCGTGGCGGTGATGCGCAGCGGGCGGCCAGGCCTCGCCGGCGTGAGCCGCAGACGACGGACCAGCATCGCGATCGTGGCCACGGCCAGCACCTGGGTCATGCCGGCGCCGAGGCACGTGTGGCCGCCGACGGAGAAGGGTGCGTACACCGCCGCCTTCCGCGCGGCCGTGAAGTCCCGGTCGATGTCGAAGCGCTCCGGATCGGGGAAGTGCTCCGGGAGCTGGTGGGGGACGCAGGTGGCGACGAGCACCCGCTCGCCGCGCTCGATGCGGCAGCCCTCGAAGTCGAACGCCTCGACGGCCGTGCGCGCGGAGCCCGGGGCCGGCGGGTAGACCCGCAGCGTCTCCATCACCAGGCCGTGCAGGGCGGGCAGGTCGCGCAGCCGCTCGAACGTGAGCGGGCCGTCCCCCTGCACGGCGTCCACCTCGGCAGTGACCCGGGCGAGCACCTCGGGATTGCGCAGCAGGACGTCGATCATGAAGCTGTAGAGGTACGCGACCGTGTTGACGCCCGCGAAGTAGCCCTGCAACGCCATGCCGGCCCGCACGTCGAGCGCGTACGGCTCGCCGTGCTCGTCGACCGCGTCGAGCGCCTGGTCGAGCAGATCGCGCGGCCCCTCCCGGCGCGCGGCGGCCCGCTCGGCCAGCGACTCGCGGGCAAAGCGGTGGATCTCGGCCCGGGCCCGGCGGTCGGCGGGCCACCGCAGCGTCGCGGCCGGCCACTTCCCGGCGATGGTGACGTCGAGGACCAGCTCGAAGGCCGAGCGCAGCGTCTCGAACCGCGCGGCCGAGCTGGCCCCGGTGTACGCGATCGACAGCTGGGCCGCGGCGAGCCGCTGGCACCCGTCGACCACGCCCAGCGCGGGCCGCTGGGCCCACCCGTCGAGGATCCGCTCGGTCTCGGCCGTGACGGCGTCCCAGCGCGCGGCGAGCAGGTCCCGCGACAGCCCGGCGCCGAGCAGCTTGCGCAGGTGCCGGTGGGGCCGCCCGCGCAGCACGTGGACCCGCATCCCGAACTCGCGGTTCAGGCCGCCGAAGCTCTCCTCGCTGGTGAACACCGCCTCGCCGCGCTCGAGCAGGAACCGGTTCGCGGCCGCGCCGGCCATGATGACGAAGGCCTGGTTCAGGGCCCGCACGCGGAACACCGGGCCGACCTCGCGATAGGCGTCCACGAAGAACCGCTGGACGTCGCCCATCATCGCCAGCGCGTTGCCCAGCACCGGGACCCCGGGCACGGCGGGCGGTCTCTGCGTCACAGCAGGGAATTGTCCGCCATGGATGTCACGAAAGCCAGCGCAGCCCCGGCGGCAGCAGCTCCCCGGGGATGCCGTCCGGGCGTGGTGCCTCGCCCCGCCCGATGACGTCGAGGCCGGCCGGGGTGACCAGGGACCGCGCGAACGAGAGCACGACGACGTCCCGCTCGTCGCTCACGTGCTCGACCCGCCAGCGGCTGCTGAGCACGCGCAGCACGCCCCGGCCGCGCCAGGTGAAGGACCCGGTCGCCGGGTCGAACCGGTCGACGCCCTCGATCCGCTTGGCGCGGCCGTCGCGGGTGCGGTACGCGACCTCGTCGCTGAGGGTCAGCGGGTCGTCGTGCAGCAGGCCGTACCGAAACATGGGTTGCAATCGCCGGCCCGAGAGCCACATCGGGAACGTCGTCGCCAGGACCCGCCACTGTCCGGGGAGCACATCGCGCAGCGTCCGCTGGTCACGCACGCGGGCAGCGTAGCAACCCTCACGCGCCGGGGACGCCGACCTCCACCGCGAGGACCTGCCCGCTGCCGGGCGCCACCATCTCGGCCTCGGTCATGCCGTTCCAGGTCGCGGCCGTGATGAACAGCGTCGAGCCGCCGAGCGCGCAGGCGAACGCGCCCCGGTCGAGCTCGACGGTCGCCAGCACCCGGCCGCCCTCGGCGACGCGCACGCAGCGGCGGTGGGGCACGTCGGCGTACCAGGCCGCGCCCTCGGCGTCGAGGCAGATGCCGTCCGGGACGCCGTCGCCGAGATCGGCCCAGACGCGGCGGTTCGACAGGCCGCCGTCCGCGCCGATGTCGAAGCCGAGCAGGTGGTGCCGGTACGAGTCGGCGACGACGAGCGTGGCGCCGTCGGCGGTGACCGCCATGCCGTTGGGGAACGCGATGTCGTCGGCTTCCTGGCGTACCGAACCGTCCGCCGCGGCCACGAAGACCGTCCCCGGCTTCGCGTCGGCCCCGCGCATCACGTCGAAGTCGACGCGGTTCACGAACACGTTGCCCCGGTGGTCGACCGCGATGTCGTTCCAGCCCGGCTGCCCCAGGTCGGCGTGCTCGACGAGCGAACCGTCCGGCTCGCGGCGCAGGAGCCGGCCGTTGGGGGAGTCGACGACGATCAGCCGCTCGCCGCCCGGCGGCCACGCGATGCACAGCGGCAGCGAGGGCACCCGGGCGATCACCTCGCTCGCGCCGTCCTCGCCGACCGCGATGACCTCGCCGGCGGTCCAGTCGCAGAAGTACAGCCGCCCGTCGTGCCAGCGCGGCGACTCCACGAGCCCGAGTCCGTCCATGAGCACCCGCATCGCGTCCCACCCTTCCCTCGTCAGGATTCTGCCCCTGACACGAACGACGACCCGCCCGGATCGACAATCGAGCGGTGACGAGGGGGCGCCGGGAACTGCCGGGCCGGTGACGCGGCCCGCGCATCCGCCCGGGCTACTGCGTCATCGCGGCGACGGCGGTGTCGACGTCCTCGGTCAGCAGGTCGGGCAGGAAGCCGATCAGGTCGAGGGTGAACCGCACCATCCCGTCGGCCGGGGCGGCCACGCGCACCGGGGCGCCCCGGTCGCCGAAGGCGGTCACCATCCGGTCCAGGCACAGCAGGCCCGCGCTGTCGAGGAAGGTGGTCGCGGTCAGGTCGACGACCACGCCGGTCGCGGCGCGCACGCTCGCGAGCACGTCGCGCTCCACGAGCGGCGCCGTCGCATGGTCGATCTCGCCGATCAGCGCGACGACCTCGCAGCCGCCGGTGGAGTACACCCGGACCTGACGCTCTGCGCTCATCTCAACGCCCCCCGCCGGCCGCGCGGCGGCGCATCAGGACCGTGGTACCGCCCGTACCTCGGTCGATCACGAGCTCGTCCATGAGGCGCCCGATCAGCGCCAGGCCCCGGCCCCGCTGCAGCGCGGTGCGCGGCGGGCGCCACTGGCCGGTGTCGCTCACGCGCACGGAGACGGCGCCGCCGTCGACCTGGGCGAGGACGCCCACGGTGCGGGCGTCGTCGTGGCCGTACCCGTGCTCGATCGCGTTCGCGACCGCCTCCGCGGTGGCCAGGACCACCCCGAAGCGGTCGTAGTCGCCGACCCCCTGCTCGCCGAGCCAGGCGTCGAGGGCCGCGCGGAAGCCGGCGAGGGCCTGCATGCGCGCCGGCACCTCGGTCCGGAACGGCGGCGCGTCGGTGTAGTCCAGCGCCAGCAGGCACATGTCGTCGTGCCCGCCGCCGCCCGGCAGCATCGCGTCGCTGAGTTCGGTCGCGAGCAAGCCCAGCGGCGTCTGCCAGTGCGCGGCGGCCGCCGACGCGAGCCGGTCCAGGCCGTGGTGGAAGCGCTCGCCGCGGCGCTCGACGAGGCCGTCGGTGTAGAGCACCAGCCGCGACCCGCGCGGCACGGTCAGCATCGCCTCGCTGCGCGCCCGCCCCGCCGCGCTGGCGCCGAGCGGCCCGGAGCGCGCCTCCCACAGGAAGCTCGGCACCCCGCCCGGCTCCACGAGCAGCGGCGGCGGGTGCCCGGCGCACGCGTACCGCAGCACCCCGCTGTCCAGCGCCAGCTCGGCGTAGGCGAGCGTGGTCATCTGCCCGGCCGCGAAGTGCGAGACGAAGTCGTCCATGTGCCGCAGGACCTCGGCCGGCCCGTCGTGCGCCGTCGCGAGCGCGCGCACGGCGCTGCGCAGCTGCCCCATCGCGCTGGCCGCGTGCAGGCCCCGGCCCACCACGTCGCCGACGACGATCCCGACGCTCTCGGCCGACGTCGCGAACACGTCGTACCAGTCCCCGCCCACCTCGAGCGTGTGCACCGCGGGCCGGTACGCGGTCACCACGTGGTAGCGCGGATCCGCCGGCCAGTCGCCGCTGAGCATGCTGCGCTGCAGGGTGTGCGCCACCTCGCGGTCCCGCTCGGCCAGCCGCGCGTTGTCCAGCGACAGCCCGGCCCGGTCGGCGAGGTCGGCGAGGAACTCCGGCCCGACGTGCCCGGCCCCGGACACCTCGCCCCCGGCCAGCAGCAGCGTGCCGAGCATCGCGTTGCGCGCCCGCAGCGGCAGTACGAGCGCCCGCTCGCCGTCGATGGTGATCAGTAGTGCCGCCGCCGGTGCCGCTCCCGACCGCCCGGCCGCGTGCACCGTGGCGAGCACGTCGTTCGGGATCGTCCAGCCGCCGCCCGGCCGCGCGGGCGCGGATGCCCGCCAGGCCGGCTCCCCGGCCGGGTCGCCGGCGGCGTCGAGGTCGATCTGGGCGTAGCCGGCGACGTCGGGCACGAGCAGCTCCACGAGCCGCATCGCCCGCCCGGTGAAGCCGACGGTCTCGTCGAGGTCGCGGCTGAGCCGGGCCAGGAAGCCCGACTGCCACGCCCGGCGCGTCGTCTCCTCCAGCAGCCGGATGCGCTCGAGGGCCTGCCCGGCCTGCCGGCCGACGGTCCGCATGAGCTCGATCTCGTCCTCGCCGAACGCACGCGGGCGCGGGCGCGCGGGCTCGTCTTCGCCGTACGCGCGCGGGCGCGTGGGCCCGGGCTCGTTCTCGCCGTACGCGCGCGGGCGCGCGGCCTGCGGCTCGGAGGGGTCGGGCCGGTCGGTCGCGAACACGAACGACACCACCCCCAGCACCCGCTGATCCGCCAGCATGGGCGAGACCAGGCGCAGGCCACCGTCGTCCTCGGCGTGCCGGACGACGTCGAGCAGGGCCGCGGCGCGCGCCTCCGGGGCCTGGTCGTCGAGCGAGAGGAGCTCGTCGGCGACGCCGAGCGGGCGCAGCGCGGCCTGCGCCGGATCGAGCAGCCACACGCGGGTCGCCGTGGCCGCGAACGCCTCGTCGCCGACCCGCACGATCGGCGCGACGATCTCCTCGACCCGCTCGATCGCGGCGCAGCGCACCACCATCTCCTGCAGCAGCCGGACCCGGGTCGCGTTGCGCTCGGCGCTGCGCCGCTCCTCGAGCAGCTGCCGCTCGTACGTGCGGCGCTCCTTCGCGTCGAACACCGTCATCCGCACGAGGGCCTGGCTCCCGGCCGGACCCGCGCGCAGCACCGCGTTGACGAACGCGTCGAGCCGGGAACCGTCGGCCCGGCGGAACTCGGCCGCCGCCTCCCGGACCTCGCCCTGCATGTGCAGCAGCGGCGCCAGGTGCGTCTCGTGCCAGATCCGGCTCCCGACGGCGTAGAACTCGTGCACGCGCCGGCCGGCCAGCTGGTCGCGGCGCCACCCGGTCCACTGCAGGAACGTCCGGTTCACGCGCACGATGGTGCCGTCCGGCAACAGCGTGAGATACCCGCAGGGGGCGCTGTCGTAGAGGTCCTCGGCGTTCTCCTCGGGCAGCGGCTCCGGCACGTCAGCCCGTCCGCAGGAAACCGTCGATCGCCGCGAAGGTCTCGTCCGGGGCGCTGAGGTTCGGGCAATGGCCGGTCGCGTGGAGGACGATCAGGGTGCTGCCGGGGATGTTCGCGTTGCAGTACGCGCCCACCTCCCGCGGCGCGATGACGTCCTCGGAGCACTGCAGGATCAGCGTCGGCACGCTCACCTTGCCCAGATCCGCGCGGTTGTCCGAGCGGAAGGTCACCTCGGCGAACTGTCGCGCGATCGCCGGATCGGTGCGGCAGAAGCTGTTGCTCAGCTCCTCGCCGAGCTCCGGCCGGTCGGCGTTGCCCATGATGACCGGGGCCATCGCCGCGGACCAGCCGAGATAGTTGCTGTCGAGGCTGTCCAGCAGCTCGTCGATCTCGCCGGCGCTGAAGCCCCCGTAGTAGTCGTGGTCGTCGATGTACCGAGGGGAAGGCCCGACGAGCACGAGCTTGGCGAACCGGTCCGGCTCGGCGTTCGCCGCGAGCAGCCCGATCATCGCGGCGACGGAGTGCCCGACGAACACGACCCCGCGCAGGTCGAGCTCGCGGAGAATCTCGAGGAGGTCATCGGCGTAAGCACCGAGCGACGCATACCGCTGGGCGTCGTAGGCGCCGAGGTCGGAGTTCCCGGCACCGACGTGATCGAACAGCACGACGCGATGATCGTCGGCGAACCGCGGCGCGACGAACCGCCACATGTTCTGATCGCAGCCGAAGCCGTGCGCGAAGACGATGGCCGGGGCGTCCTCGGGGCCAAGCAGCCTGATGTTGTTACGCTGCACTGCGCTCACGGCCCGTGACGTTACTCGTGCCCGGCGTGTGCGAACAAGGGCCTAAATGGCCTCATGGCCGCAGGCGGGCCGGCCGAATCCGGCCTTCCTGTGCGCATTTCGGCTGCTCGCGCCCACCGGCCGATCCGCTGCGGGGCAATCCGGGTACACCCGTTCGCCTGAATGCCGGCTCCGCTGTCTACACAGGACACGCCGGTCGCCGGGCACGGGCAGTGTCCACTTCGGAGCGTCGCCGGCCGGCGCGAGGACGGTGGCAACGCGGTCGCGCGGCCGTGGCATCATGCGCGGCATGGAGATTCTTCCGGGCGAGGGCGTGGCCCTGGTGAAGGTCGGCGAGCATCGCGACGTGGTCGAGAGCCGGATCGGGCCGCCCGTCCATCCGGGCCGGAGCAGCCGGGCCGTGTACGAGACGAGCCCGATGCTCGTGCTGACCTACACCGGCGACGAGACGGTCGAGCTCGTCGAGCTCGCCGATGGCGACGGCGACGGCGGCGAGGAGGTGTTCTTCGACGGCGTGCAGCTGACGTCCCGGTTCATGGACGACGTGGTCGCGGACCTGGAGGCGAAGGGCTACGAGTACGAGGAGACGGACATCGGCTACCGGTTCGAGCCGGGCTTCGCCGTCTTCTCGATGGGGTCGCGCTGGGCGCGCGATCTGGACCCGGACGCGGCCGAGGACGACCCGCGCCGGGTGGTCGAGGGGGTGTCCGTCGCGCCCTACGAGTACTTCGCCGAGCCGGCCGAGGAGGAGATCGAGGCGTACATCAGCAGCCGCCAGTCCGGAGGGAACCGCTGACCGGCGACGACGTCGCGCCGTCCTCACCATGTGCGACGGCGCCCTCGTCGTCGAACGCCCGCGGCTGCGCGCCGCGGACGTGGCCGGCCTGCCCGCCGGGCTCGGGCCGCTGCAACGCCTGCGGCTCGCCGCCGTGCCGTCACGCAGCGGCGACCGTAACCATCCGGACCGCCTCGACTGGACCGCCTCGACCGGACCACCGCGGCTCATGCATAGCTCGACTCCGCACGGCGCCCTCGGACCGAAGGGGACCCGGCCGGGCCGCCGAGGCGATCGGGAGCAATCGGGCGATAATGGATTCCATCGGCGCAACGTGATCTTTGAATCCACGTTAAGTGTTGCTTAGGGCGGTTCCGCCACCGAGACCTCGCCGATACGTTTGGTGCGGCCTGCCAGGTCACAGCCGCTCACCGAGGGCGGCCCGGGCAGGCTCCGTCGAGTCGTACGACGGCCCTGGCAACAGGCGCCGGCGCATGAGCCGGGGACCCACCCGGGGCTAGCCCCAGGGGTGAATCCGCGACCGTCACGGTCGTGGTAGGGCGAACCTTCTTCTCGCCCGAACCCGTCAGCTAACCCGGTAGGCGGATGCGAAGAAGGACACTTGCCGTGTTCATCCGACGGACGGCGCTGCGCTCGTTACTCATCGGAGTGGCGGTCGCGGCGATGGTCGCGCCGGCGTGTGCCGCACATGCCGACCCGACGCACGACGAGCTCCAGGCCCAGATCGACAAGGGCAATGCGGAGCTCGAGCACATCGTCGAGGACTACAACAAGATCAACGGCGACCTCGAGGCCACCCAGGCCTCGATCAAACAGCGCGAGACCGACCTCCAGCCGCTCGAGGCGAGCATGGACGCCGCCCGCGCCACCGCCGACCAGATCGCCGTCAACGCCTACAAGTCCGGCGGCAACCTGAGCTCCTGGTCACTGATGCTGGGCGCCACGTCGTCGGACGGCTTCTTCGACCGCGTCGGCACGCTGCAGCAGATCTCCCGCAACCAGCAGGCCGATCTCGCCAAGTACGCCTCGGCCAAGGCCGGCGTCGACGCCGAGAAGCAGCGCCTCAACGAGACCCTCGCGGCCCAGAGCCGGCAGAAGGCCGACCTCGAGGCGCGGCGCAAGCAGATCGAGGGCAACATCGCCAAGCTCGACGAGATGCAGCGCAAGGCCGACGCGGCCGCGGCCGCCGCGGCGGCGAAGGCGAAGACCCCGGTGAAGACGGCCAACCCGACCACGAACCCGGGACCGCCGCCGGCCGTCTCCGGCTCGGCGGGCAAGGCGGTCAACTACGCGTGGGCCCAGCTCGGCAAGAAGTACGTCTTCGGCGCCGCCGGCCCGGACACGTTCGACTGCTCGGGCCTGACCATGATGGCGTGGAAGGCGGCGGGCGTCACGCTGCCGCACAACGCCGCGCAGCAGTGGGGCAAGGTCAAGCACATCTCGCGGAGCCAGCTCGCCCCCGGTGACCTGGTGTTCTACAACGGCCTCGGGCACGTGGGCATCTACATCGGCAACAACCAGATCATCCACGCCCCCAACAGCCGCACCGTCGTGAAGGTCGCCCCGATCGACATCGACTCGCTCTACGGCTACGGCCGCGTGTAACCCCACAGGCGGGACCCGAGCCCGGCCGGGCACGTCGTAAGATCGCCGCCCATGGGCGACGTCGACGTGTTCGCCGGGCTCGATGCCGTCGCGTGGAAGCGGCTGCGGCACGCCTACGGCTCCGCCGCGGGCGTCCCCGCGATCCTGCGCGATCTCGTCGACCCTGACCCGGCCGTGCGCGAGGTGGCGCTCGACCAGTTCTACGGGGTCGTGCACCACCAGGGCGACGTCTACCGCTGCACCCTCGAGACGCTGCCGTTCCTCACCCGGATCGCCACCACGCCGGGGCTGCCCGGCCGGGCCGCGGCCGTCGAACTGCTGGCGAGCGTCGGCGGCGCGAAGTGGGACCAGCCGCTCGCCGGGCGGACGCGGACGGCCAACGCCACCCTCGCCGCCGACCGCCCCCGCTTCCTCGCGCTGCTCCAGGACGCCGACGCGCAAGTGCGGGCGGCAGTCGTACCGCTCGTGCGCACGATCTCCGCCGAAGCCCCCGAAGCCACGGTCGACCTGCTCCGCCGGCACGCCGACGCCGAGCCCGACCCGCTGGTGCGCCGGGCGATCGTCACCGCCGTCGCCGGGCTCGCCACCACCGACCCGGCCGCGATCGCCTGGCTCGAGGGCCTGACGACCGCCGAGCCCGACGCGGGCCTGCGCCTCGGCGCGCTCGCCGCCCTGGCCCGCCTCGGGGTGCCGGCCCCCGCGGAGACGGCCGTCGCGCTCATCGCCGCCGGGTACGCGGTGCCGCCCGAGCCCGCGACCCCGGCCGGCTTCCAGACCGACACGCTCATCGGCAAGGTCCGCGAGCTGCGCGAGCACTTCAGCGCCGGGCGCGGGCACCCGCAGATGGACAGGCTCGTGCGCGCGGTCAGCGACGCCTACGGCGACCGGGTGGACAGCCGGATCACGGTGCTCCTCGCCGGCCTGCGCTCGGCCGATGCCGAGTGGCAGCTCGATGCGCTCTATCCCGCGAGCAACCTGGTGCACGGCTGGCGCGGGCAGTACACCCACATCCTGCGGCGCATCGCGGACCTCGCCCTGGCGGGGGAGCCGGTGGTCGGGCCGCGGGCCGCGGGCATCCTGGCGGACCTCGGCCGCTTCGCCGCGCCGGTCGCCGACACGCTCGCCGAGGTGCTCGGGTCCGCGGAGCGCCGCGCGCCCCACACCTCCGAGCGCCGCGCCGTGCCGCCCTGGATCATCGAGTGGCCGACCGAGCCGCCGACCGTCGGGCGCCTCCTCGCCCTGCTCGCCCGGCTCGGCGACCCCCGCGCGGTGCCGATGCTCGCCTGGGTGCTCGAGCAGGAGCCGCTGCCCAGCGACGCCGGCTGGGCGATCGCCGGGCTCGGCCCCGTCGCCGCCCCGCTCGCCCCGGCCGTCGCGGCCCGCCTGGACGGCCCGCTGCCGCCCCGCCACCGCGACGGGCTCGTCGCCGCCCTGCGCGCGATCGGCCCGGCGGCCGCCCGCGAGGCGCTGCCGGTGCTGCTTGCGGCGGAGCGCGACGCGGCCAACGCCGAGGCGCTCGGCCGGCTCGGCGCCGCCGACCCGGCGACGGCCGAGCTCGTCCTGCCGGTCCTGCGAGGCTGGGCCGCCGGGCCCGATGCCCGCGGCGCGGTGGCGGCCACCCTCGCCGCCTGGACCGTCGACGCCGACACGGACACCGCGGTCGCCGCCCTGACCCGCCACCTCGGCGACGACGACGCCGCCGTGGTCGCGGCCCGCGCCCTGCGGACCGTCGCCGCCGCGGTTCCCGCAACGCTCGACCGGCTCCGGGCGCTGGTCCGGCGGCGGGACAAGTACGGCCACACCACCGTCGCGGCCGCCCACGCCCTCGCGGTCATCACCGGCGACGCCGCCCCGGTCCGTGCGCCCCTCGAGGACGCCTGGGCACGGCACCCGCTGACCCGCCCGGCGGTGGTCGCGGCGTGGGCCGGGCTCGGGCCGCCGGACACCCGCATCCAAGCGCTGCTGGCCGCGGAGCTCGCCGAGCCGCGCCGGCTGTACCGCCGCGGCGACAACCCCGGCTTCTCCTACGGCGAGCTGGACCAGGACGAGGCCTTCGTCGCCGCGGTGCGCGCGCTCATGCCCGGCGGGGGAGGTGATCCGGCCCCGGCGCGATGACCTTTGCAGGGCAAGCACCGGCACACACCAGGAGGCATCATGAGCGATCTCGTGGCGATCGGCTATCGCGACCTGGCCACCGCCAACCAGGCCCGGGACAAGATCATCGAGTTGCAGCGGCAGGGTCTCATCACCGTGCGCGACGCCGCGGTGGTCGAGGCCGGCGAGGACGGCCGGGTGCGGCTGCACCAGAAGCACGGCACGACCGGCGTGGCGGCCGCGGGCGGCGCGCTGTGGGGCGGCCTCATCGGGCTGCTGTTCTTCGCGCCGTTCATCGGCATGGCGGTCGGTGCGGCCGGTGGGGCGGCCGCCGCGCGGCTCACCGACACCGGCGTGGACGACAGCTTCATGCGCGACGTCGGCGCGGCGCTGGAGCCGGGCTCGGCGGCGCTGTTCCTGCTCGTCGACCAGGTCACCGTCGACAAGGTCGTGGCCGAGATGGCGCCGTTCCAGCTCGGCGGCCGGCTGCTGCACAGCTCGCTCAGCGCGGAGGCGGAGCAGCGCCTGCGCGACGCGATCGAGGCCGTCCAGCTCGCCCGCATCTGACGTTCACCAGGTAGTTGCGTGCGGCTGGGCGCTCCCGCGCCGGTCGCACGCTCACCGGTCGCGCGCGGCCCGCAGGATCAGGCCGGCCAGCCGGACGACGAGGTCCGGCACCGGCAGGCCGCCGAGCGCGACGGCCAGCAGCCAGCCGAGCCGGCGGTGCAGGGTCACGGTGACGTCGACGCGCACGTGCTGCGCCGGGGGCGGCGGATCGTCGGACACCACGATCAGCCGTCCCCGCGCCGGGCGCCGGTCGGCGAGACCGCGAACGCCTGCCGGAAGTCCCTCGCGAACTGGTCGCGGCGGCGGTACCCGCCACTGCGCCGCGATCGCGAACACCGGCACGGCGCGCTGGCCCGGGTCCGTCAGCCGCCGGTGGCACTCGTCCAGGCGCATCTGCTTCACCAGCTGCATCGGCGTCATGCCGGTGCCCGCGAAGAGCCGGTGCAGGCGACCGGCACCAGCGTGCGCGGGAACGTCAGCATCGCGACCCGCAGCTCGCCCGTCTCCTCGACCGGATGGACGGCCCGCCACGGCCGGGACAGGTCGAACAGGCCGATGTCGCCGGCCCGGAACCGCAGCCGCCGATCCTCCTGCTCCAGCCGGATCTCGCCGGCCAGGGGCATGATGAGGTTACCGCTCCGGGTCCCCGATCCGCACCAGCCGATCGGTCCGCCGGGTCGCGATCTCGGCGTCGGCCAGCCAGGTCAGCCCCTCCACGTCGAAGTCGCCGACCCGGCTGACCGACATCGACACGACCAGCCTCGTCGGCGGCCGCCCGTGCACATCCACCGGTGCCTGCTCACTCGCGGCGCCCGTCCGGTAGTGCTCGTACCGGTCGAGCGGGTGGACCGCGGCGGTGTCGTACAGCATCCGCATGGATCGATTCTCGGCCACCCGGAGCGACCCGGAGTTGACTGTGCGCGCACAACCTGCGAGGGTCGGCGGTGACGAGTTGATGTCCCAGTCCGGCCTGTCTGGCAGCTCGCGGTTGCACTAACCGCTGGAGCGCCATCGTGACACCAGGTCCATACCCATGCCGCCGTCGATACCGTCGAGCGTTTGCCGTCCCCGGGGCCCTGCGCTTCTTCGTGCCCGCCGCCGTCGCGCGGCTCGGCGTGGCGACGACCGGGCTCGCGGTGCTGTGGACGGTCGCCGGCACGCAGGGCTACGGCCGCGCCGGGGCCGCCGCCGGGGCGTTCGCGATCGCCGACGCCGTCGCCGGGCCCCAGCTCGCCCGGCTCATCGACCGCTGGGGCCAGCGCCGGGTCGTGTCCGTCTCCGGGGCGGTGTTCGTCGCCGCCGGGCTGGCCCTGGCGCTCGCCGATCGCGCCGCGCCCGCCGAGGTCGTGATCGGGCTCGCCGCGGCCGCGGGCGCGACGCTCCCGCCGGTCGGCGCGCTCGCCGCCGCCCGCTGGCGCGCCGTCGCCCCGGCCGAGGTGCTGCCCGCGGCCCTGTCCGCCGAGGGCGCGGTCAACGACGCGGCCTTCCTGATCGGCCCGGTCCTGGCGACCACGGGCGGCCTGCCCGTGGCCATGGGCCTGGTCGCGGCCGGGCTGCTCGGGCTGCTGACGGCGAACACCGGCGAGCCGCCGCCGGCCGGGCAGCGGGGCCGGCGCCCGCGAGCGGTCCTGTTCGCCGTGAACCTCGAGATGGGGCTGTACTTCGGCGGGATCGGTGTCGCCGTCACCGCGTCCGCGGGCGCCCTCGGTGGGCCGGTCATGGCGGTCGCCAGCGTCGTGAGCCTCGGCGCCGGGCTGGCCTACGGCGCGTTCGAGCGCGGCCGTCCCGCGCGCGTGATGCTCGCCGCCGGCCTGGCGATCACGGCCGGCTGCGCCCTGCTGGCCCTGGCCTCGAACCTCGCGACCCTCCTCGCCGGGTACGCGCTCGTCGGCGGCTGCGTGGCCCTGGTGCTGATCCCGGCCTCGGTGCTGCTCCAGCCGGCCACCGTACGGACGATGACGTGGATGAACTCGGCGAGCGCGCTCGGCATCGCCGTCGCCGCGCCCGTGATCGGCCGCGTGGTCGAGCGCCACGGCCCGCCCGCCGGATTCCTCGCGCTGGCCGGGCTGACCGCCACGCTGCCCCTCACGCTGCTCATCACCCGCAGGTTCCGTCGGTGGACTTGGCGCCGCCGGGGCAGACCGAGTTCACGAACGTCACGCCGGTGAGCTTGGCGCCGTCGAGGCGGGCGCCGCGCAGGTTCGACGCCTCGAACGAGGCCCCCGTCAGGTCCGCGCCGCGCAGGTCGGCCGCGCCGAGATCGGTGCGCAGGAACGTCACCGAGCGCAGGTCGGCGCCGCGCAGGGTGGCCTGCTGCAGCCCGACGTCGGTCAGAGAACCGTCGCGCAGGACGGCGCCGTCGAGATCGGCCCGCGTCAGCTTCACCTGGCTCAGCTGCGCGTCCCGGGCCGTGGCCCGGCTGAGGTCGGCCCCGTAGAGGTCCGCGCTCGTGATCGCCGCGTCCTCCAGCGTGGCCCCGTGCAGGTCGGCGCAGCGCAGCGGGCGGCCCTCGAGGTCGAACGCGGTGACCGTGCGACCGGCGAGCTTGGCCGGGCTGCTGACGGTGCACCGGGGGCCGTGCCGCGGATCGGCGTCGTCGCCGCCGCCGCGGCAGGTCACGACGGCCGCGGCCAGCGCGAGGCCGATGAGCGACAGGCCGGCGACGGTCCGCGCGGTCCGCATGACTCCATGGTCGCCGCGTCCGGCCGGTGTGCCGGGTGAGGCAATGGGTTACCGTCCGGTCATGACGAGAGCGCTGGTGCTCGGCGGCGGCGGGATGACCGGCATCGCCTGGGAGTTCGGGATCCTCGGCGGGCTGGCCCGCGCCGGGGTGACGGTCAGTGACGCGGACGTCATCGTCGGCACCTCCGCCGGGTCGGTGGTGGGCACCGTCGTGGCCGCGGGCATCTCGCTCGAGGACGCGGTCCTGGCCCAGCGCGGGCCCTCGTCCGGCGCTGCGGCCGTGGACGGCGCCCCGGCCGTGGACATCGCGCCCGCCATGGCCGCGTTCGCCCTTCTCGCCGACCGCTCCCGCCCGCGCTCCGAGATCATGGCAGAGATCGGGGCGATGGCCCTAGCCACGCCCACCGGCGACGAGGGGGTCCACATCGCCCGGCTCGCGGCCCAGCTCCCGGTGGCCGACTGGCCCGACCGGGACCTGCGCATCACCGCGGTGGACACCGACGGCGGCACGCCCGCCGTGTTCGACCGGGCGGCGGGGGTACCACTCCCGCTCGCCGTGGCCGCCAGCTGCGCCGTCCCGTGCGTGTTCCCGCCGATCACCATCGACGGGCGGCGGTACATGGACGGCGGGGTGCGCTCGGGGACCAACGCGGATCTCGCCGCAGGCGCCGGTGCGCTGCTCGTCGTCGCGCCCGTCGGCGGCCTGATCCGCCCGCTCATCGACCGCGAGATCGCCGCCTCCGGCGCCGCCCGGAGCCTGGTCGTCGAGCCGGACGAGGAGGCCCTCGAGGCGATCGGGCCCAACGTGCTCGACCCGTCCCGCCGCGCCGCGGCCGCCGAGGCCGGACTGCGGCAGGGGGCCGCCCTCGCCGACGCGGTACGCGCCGTCTGGCTGTAACTTTCCCGGTCAAGTCCCAGGACAGCGGCGGTGTCGTGGTCGCGGCGTTGCCCTGCGTGGCGGCGCGATCCTAGCGTCGCAGCGCATGAGCCACTTGAGAAGGGTCTTTGCGGCGGCGGCGACGTCCGCCGCCGCTGTATTCGTCGCCGTCGGCGCGCTGTCCGCCCCGGCCGCGGCGGCCGGGGCGGGCGCGGCGAGCGTCGCGGCCGGCTACGCCCACACCTGCACGATCCGCACCGACGCGACGCTGTGGTGCTGGGGCAGCAACTGGAGCGGCGAGGTCGGCGACGGCAGCGGCGTCGACAAGGCCACCCCGACCCGGGTCGGCACGGCCACGAACTGGGCGACCATCGACGCCGGCGCCAGCCACACGTGCGGGGTGAAGACCGACGGCACGCTGTGGTGCTGGGGCCGCAACTTCCGCGGCCAGCTCGGCGACGGCACCACGCTCAACAAGACCACCCCGGTCCAGGTCGGCACCGCCACCACCTGGGCGAAGGTCAGCGCCGGCGACAGCCACACGTGCGCGACCCGCACCGACGGCACGCTGTGGTGCTGGGGCTTCAACCGCCTCGGCCAGCTCGGCCTCGGCTCCTCCGTCTACACCGTGACCACCCCGCAGCAGGTCGGCACCGCGACGACCTGGGCGAGCGTCACGACCGGCTACGCGCACAGCTGCGCGACCCGCACCGACGGCACCATGTGGTGCTGGGGCGACAGCTCGTCCGGGCAGCTCGGCCTGGGCAGCGTGGCCTACGCGATCTCGCCGGCCCAGGTCGGCACGGCCACCACGTGGAGCGGCGTCTCGGCCGGCTTCGCGCACACCTGCGCCACCCGCACCGACAAGACCCTGTGGTGCTGGGGCGAGAACGGCTACGGCCAGCTCGGCGCGGCCGGCGCGCTGCAGAGCGCCCCGGTGCAGGTCGGCTCGGTCAACACCTGGACGCGCGTCAACGCCGAGGTCGACACCACCTGCGGCTCCCGCACCGACGGCAGCCTGTGGTGCTGGGGCAACAACATGACCGCCCAGATCGGCGACGGCACCACGACGAACCGCTCCACCCCGACCCGCGTCGGCACCGCCACGACGTGGACGACCGCCTTCGTGGCGAGCTACCACACCTGCGGCGTCCGCACCGACGCGAGCCTGTGGTGCTGGGGCAACAACGCGAACTCCCAGCTGGGCGACGGCACCACGACCCAGCGCTCGGCCCCGGCCGCGGTGACCCTGCCGTAGCCGGCCCCGGGGCCGCCGCCGCCCGTCAGGCGGCGGCCCCGTCCGGGGCGGGATCGTCCCGGCGGATACGGCGGACCGCGAGCCAGACGATCCCCGCCGCGGCCAGCAGGTAGATCGTGCGGCCCGCGATGTCGAGGACCGGCGGCTTGGAGTAGTCCATCGCGAACGCGTGCCACCCGGAGGTCGCGAGCGCTCCCGCCGCCACCGCCAGCCGGTGCCAGCGGCCCCACCCGTCGAGCCGGCTCCACCGCGCCACCAGGACCGCGAGCACGGCCAGGCAGGCCAGCGCGATCGCGATCGAGGCGGGCCACGACGGCAGCGAGGTCGCGCCGGCGAGCAGCCCCCACCCGATCCCGGCGACCAGCGTGGCGCCGAACACGATCCAGGGCGACGGCGCCGAACCGTCCAGCGGCCGGCGCTCACCGTGCGGCAGCAGGAACGCGAGGGCGACCAGCGCGACCACGACCGCGACGCTGATCCCCAGCTGGGCCGGCGAGGCCGAGAACGGGGCCTCGGCGTCCTCCGCCTTCGTGACCGCGAACGTCATCACGCAGCCGAGCACGAACAGCACCGAGGCCACGACGAGCCCGGTCCGGCCGAGCCACGGCGTGGTCCGGCGCGACCGGGTCGCCTCCTCGACGATCGCGACCGGGGCGCCGATGCTCCACAGCACGTGCCCGCCCAGCACGAACACCGTCCACAGCGCGCCCATGCCCAGCGCCGGGACGTGGCCGGGTTCGAGCAGGTGCAGGTCCTCGGCCAGGTAGTTCGGGTTGAACAGCGACTGGGTGAGCACGCCCTCCTCCAGCACCCCGAACGCCAGCCCGAGCGTCAGGATCGCGGGCCAGCCGCGGCCGGTGCGCCGGACCGCCTCACGGATGAGGATGGCGCCGCTGCCGTAGTACAGCGAGAGCGGCACGATGAGGAACAGCAGGAAGATCGGCAGCGTGGTGCCGGAGAAGTACTCGGCGACCAGCGGGCTGAGGAAGAACAGGGCGAACACCGGAGCATGACGACGCATGATCGGGACCGTAGACGGGAGTCGATGTCCTGTCCGGCCCGAACTGGCGAATCAAGCTCGGAGTTTGCTCAGAGTCACGCGGCCGGGGTGGTGGTGCAGGCCCAGCTCTCCTGGGCCGCCGGGGTGTAGGGCGAGACGCCCGCGGCGTTGAAGGCGCGCACCTTGAAGCACATGTAGGTGCCCGGGGTCAGGCCGTCCCAGGTGTACGAGCTCACATTGGCCCCCGTCGTGCGCGACGCGGTGCCGTTGATGACCGTGAAGCCCGTCTCGTCGCTCGCGTTGTCGGTCCACTGCAGCCGGATGCCGGTCGGGCCCAGCGGGGTCGCGGACAGGTTGGACGGGGCCGCGGGGCCGGTGCCGGCCAGGCTCGTCGCGCACACCCAGTCCTGCTGGGCGGCCGGGAACCAGGCCGACGGGCCCGCGGCGTTGACCGCGCGCACCTTGAAGCACATGTACGTGTCCGGCGCCAGGCCGTCCCAGGTCAGCGAGGTCGCGCCGGCGCCCGCCGTCCGGGTCGCGGCGCCGTTGAGGACCTCGAAGCCGGTCTCGTTCGCCGCGGTGTCCGTCCACTGCAGACGGATCGCCGAGGCGCTGACCGGGGTCGCCCGGAGCCCGGACAGCGCGGCCGGTGCCCCCGCCGCCGCCTTCGCCGAGCCCGTCGGGGGCAGGACCGGCACCGAGCCGGACGGGCGCGCCGACGCGGCCGCGCTCGACGCGACGGGACCCGCGCCGAGACCGCCGAGCCCCCCGGCCTCGGCCGCGGCCTCCACCGTCGCGCCCGTCGCCGCGCCGGGCGTCTTCGGGTCGTCGCCGCTGAGCAGCACGGCCGCCGTGGCGATCGCGACCACCGCGGCCGCGGCCACCCCGCCGACGAGCAGGCCGCGAGCGCGGCTCCCGGCCGGGGCCGGCGCCTCCTGGGCCACCGTCTCCGGGATCAGCGCCTCCCGGGCCGCCGCGGCCATCGCCGGGCCCGAGGGCCAGCGCGCCCCCGGGTCCTTCGCGAGGGCCCGCAGCACGACCGCGCGCACGGCCGGCGGCACGTCGTCGGGCAGCGGCGGCGGCTCGTCGTTCGCCTGCCGCAGCGCGATCTGCAGCAGGCTCTCGCCCGCGAACGGCAGGCGGCCGGCGAGGCACAGGTACGCGACGATGCCGAGCGAGTACAGATCGGACTGTGCGGTCGCGGGTTGCCCGCCGGCGCGCTCGGGGGCGATGTAGGAGGCGGTGCCGAGCAGCAGCCCGGTCGACGTGCGATGGGTGGCCGCGGCCGAGCGGGCGATGCCGAAGTCGGTGAGCACCGTGCTGCCGTCGGGCCGGATGAGCAGATTGCCCGGCTTGACGTCGCGGTGCATGACGCCCTTCTCGTGGGCCGCGTGCAGGGCCTCGGCCGCCTCGGCGACGAGCCGCATCGTGACCGCGGGGGAGAGCCGCTCCTCGCGTTCGAGGGTCCGCGCCAGCGACTCGCCGTCGATGTACCGCATGACGAGGTACACCCCGGCCGCGGGATCGTCGCCGAAGTCGTACACGTCCACGACGCCGGGATGGCTGATCGTCGCCATGGTGCGCGCCTCGGCCCGGAACCGCTCGACGAACTCGGGCTCGCCGGAGGGCGCGCGCAGCAGCTTGACGGCGACCGTGCGCCCGAGCACCCGGTCGTGCCCGGCCCACACGTCGCCCATGCCGCCGCCGGCGATGTGCCGCTCGAGCTCGTACCGCTCGGCCAGCACCGTTCCCGCGCCGATCAACCGTGCCCCCTCAGCCGGCGTACCTGGACGGACTGTTCCTAGCCTGCCGCCGGTCGATCCGCAAGGCCACGATCGGGCAGTAAGGCCGCCCGCATGGTGACCGCCAGCCAGGCCCGGAAGGCATCCTCGGTCCAGCCGCGCTGCGACACCAGGGCCGCGAAGAGCCCGGGGTCGTTGTAGACCCACAGCACGTCGACCGCGATCTGCTCGTCGAGCCCGGGCGCGAGCGGGCCGAGGCTGCGGGCGTGCGCGACGACCATCCGCGCGCCGGCCCGGCGGTTGTCCAGCAGGGTCTGCCACAGCTCCGCCGCCTCCGGCGCGTCGTCGGCGGCCCGGCGGACCGCCTCGAACAGCGGCGCGGCCCGGCGCGCGATGACCAGACACACCCCGGCGTACGCGTCGAGGACCGCCGCCGGGGTGGCGGCGTCCCACACCGGCCGGAACCACGGCCGCTCGGCAACGGGCACGGGAGCGTCGTCGCCGGCCAGCGCCTCGTCCAGGACCTGCCGCAGGAGCGCCCCCTTGGAGCCGAAGGCGGCGAAGACCGTGGGGCGGGCGACCCCGGCCGCGGCGGCGATGTCCGCGAGCGAGGTGGAGGCGTAGCCGTGCTCGGCGAACATCGCGCTCGCCGTCGCCACGATCGCCTGCCGCGTGCGCTGCGCGCCCTCGCTGCGGGTCGCGGAGCTGTACCGCCGCCGGGGCTTGTTGTCGTTGACAGCACTCATGACGCTGCCCATACTAGGGCAATATTCAATAGACAGCGGTACGGTGAAATGGAGCCCGCGATGCGCGAGACGGTCCCGGTCCGGCCCTACGTTCGCGGCGACGGCGAGGGGGAGGCGCTGTGGTTCCTGGGCAGCCTGGTCACGGTCAAGGCCGCCGGGGCGGAGACCGGCGGCCGGCTCACCGTCGTGGAGTTCGTCAACCCGCCGGGCTTCGCGCCCCCGCTGCACCGGCATCTCGAGGAGGACGAGATGTTCTACGTGCTCTCCGGCACCGCCGAGTTCCGGTGCGACGGCGAGGCGTTCAAGGCGGGCCCGGGCGACTTCGTGCTGCTGCCGGCGCGGCTGGCGCACACGTTCATCGTCGGGGCCGGGGAGCCGCTGCGCACCCTGCAGATCACCACGCCGTCGGGCTTCGAGCACTTCGCGCGCGAGGCGGGCGAGCCGGCCGGTGAGCGGCGGCTGCCGGACCCCGGCCCGGTCGACCCGATCGCGCTGGGGCACGCCGCGGCCCGGCACGCCATCGAACTGCTCGGTCCGCCGCCCTCCGCCTGAGCCGGCCGGCGGGGGTCCGCTCAGCCTCGCGCGGCCCCTGACCGCCCGCGCGAGGCCCGCGGCGCCGAACCCGGCGAAGGTGCGGATCGGGCGGAGCGCCTTCCGCCCGGCGATCCGCACGGTCTACCCGCCGGTACGGGATAGCCTGCGCGAATGTTCTCGCACATCGGAGTCCAGGCCGCCGACGTCGAACGTTCCGCCGGCTTCTACACGTCCGTCTTCGCCGCGCTCGGCCTGCGCGAGGCGGTGCGCTTCGACTCGCCCGGCGGGCCCGTGGTGGGCCTGGCCGGACCGGCCGGGAAGCCCGACCTGTGGTTCTCGCCCGCGCGGCGGCCCGACGACCGGGAGCTGCACATCGCCTTCGACGCGCCCGGCCGCGAGGCCGTCGACGCGGTGCACGCGGCGGCGCTCGCGGCCGGGGTCGAGGTCCTGCACGCACCACGCGAGTGGCCCGAGTACCACCCCGGCTACTACGCGGTCTTCCTGCGCGACCCGGACGGGCACAACGTCGAGGCCGTCCACCACGGCCGGTAGCCGCTCAGCGCCGCGCGGCCCGGACCACCCGCGCGACGCCCGCGGCGCCGAACCCGGCGATGAGCAAGGCGACGGCCAGCAGGACGAGGCCGCCGTAGAGCATCACCGCCGGACCGGCGAACAGGGCGAGGACGGCGAGCGCGAGGAACTCCCCGGCGACGGCGAGCAGCACCCAGCGGCCCAGGCGAGCCAGGGTGGCCACGTTGTCGCCGCGGCTGCCGGCGAGGACGGCCAGGCGCCGGCCGCCGAGACCGCCGGCGAGGGCGAACACCAGGCCCGCCACGGTCCAGGCGATGCGGACGTACGTCGGCATGTCAGGCCTGGCTGTGCGGTCTGCGGGTCGCGGCGACGACCCAGACGGCGATCTGCACGACGCTGATCCCGGCGAGCGCTAGCACCACCGCCGTCAGGTCGCGGCGCCACTCGGTGAGCAGCTGCGCGCAAAAGAACCAGGCCAGGCCGAGCACGCCGAAGTACACGAGGAAGGGGGCCGGCGGCAGGGCCGACATGCGACCCCAGATGCGCCCGGCGGGGCTGGCGCGCCTGCTGAGGACATAAGCCGTGCAGTAGGCGGCCAGCGCGCCGCCGGGCGCTCCGGCGACGTAGAGAAGAGCGTTGATGACGGCGCGCGCGGTCATGATGATCGGCCTGTCGTCGGACCTGCACCACTCGGACCACGCGTTGCGGCAATCCTGTCTAGCCACGGAGCTCCGCGCACGAGCTCGCCCTCCCCGCTGGTTGGTTTCGGCAGCGAGCGCGACGCTACGCAGCGGTGGCGGTCCCAGTCCATGACGATCTCATGTCGTTCCCAGGCCGCTTTGAGGGAACTCTGAGGTTTGTCGGACCGGACCCGATCAAGAGCCGATGCGGAAGGTCGCGTCCTGTTTGTCCGTGGTCGCGGAGCTGCTCGTGATCGGGTCGATGCGCAGCACGTAGTTCGAGTGGCGCAGGTAGCGCTCCGGGAAGTTGTACGAGCGGAACGAGGTCCACGAGGAGTCCGCGAAGCCCGCGGCCTTGTAGAAGGTGGCGTCGCCCTTGAAGGCGCTCGAGCCGTCGTTCGCCTGCAGTTGGATCGCGTAGTTGTAGTGGCGCAGGTACCGGTCCGGGTAGTTCACCGACCGGAACGACACCCCGGCGGAGTCGGCCAGGCCCGGCACCAGCGTCCACAGCTGGTCCTGGTACGGGTCGAACGGGTAGGCGTCGATGCGCCCGACGCTGTTGGCGTGGCGGATGTAGCGGTCCGGGAAGTTGTACGACTTCACGCGGTTCCACGCCGGGGCGCCCCACGTCGCGGTGAGGTTCGACAGCTCCGCCGACGTGATCGGCGTGATCCCGGGGTGCTTGGAGTTGAGCGGCTGGGTGTACGCGCGATCGTTGAGCAGGCTCCACGAGCCGCTCGCGACGTCGCTCGTCTGCCAGCAGAAGAAGCGGCCGTTCGGGCTCCAGGTGTCGCCCCACATGTACCAGGTGTTCGCCGTGTTCGACTTGACGATCTGGGGCGCCTCGACGCCGCGGCCCGGGCCGATGCCGGACGTGTAGACGCTGAAGCTGCCCGGGTTCAGGCTGCTCGAGCGGGTGCCGAGCAGGGTGCTGTTCGTGTTGTTCTTGAAGTACATGTAGTTGACCCCGTTGACGCTCACGAAGTCGCCGTCGATGGCGTCGTAGCCGGGGTCGAAGAACGTCTGCGGGCTCGACGCGGTCACGAAGTCGCTGGTGTAGTTCACCATCAGCACGTTGTGGCCGCCGGTCACCGCGGAGTAGACGACCGCGTACTGCCCGCGGCCGGCGTCCCAGTAGGCCTCGGGCGCCCACGCGTGCGTGGCGAGGGAGTGCACCTTCAGCAGCCGGTACCCGGTGAACGTGCGCAGGTCGGCGGAGTCCCAGACGTGGATGTACTGACTCTGGTAGTTCCAGTCCGTGCCGTTGAGATCGGTGGCCAGCACGACGAATCCGCCCGTCTGCTTGCGCAGGATGAACGGGTCGCGCAGGCCCTTGCTGCCCAGCGTCGGCGTGACGACCGGGTTGTTCTGGTTCAGCGGGGTCCAGTTCAGCCCGTCGGGGCTCACGGCCAGGTGCAGGCCGTAGTTCGCGGCGGACATCGTGGGGGACTCGGTGAAGTAGGCCATGGCGTAGCCGGCGTAGGTGGCGGCGAACGCGGATCCGGGACGCAACAGGGCGCCGCCGGCGACGGCGGCGCCCGCGGCGGACAGCAGGGTGCGACGCTTCAAGAGGTCACCTCGGAGGCTTGTGATCGCTAACAATCGGCGGGATGCCAGCGGGTGACACGGATGTTATCGCTCACATAGATGATGTCAAGTGCACCGCCTCGGCGGCCAGCCGCGTGACCGCCGCGAAGTCGCCGGCCGCGATGGCCGCCCGCGGCACCATCCAGCTCCCGCCGACCGCGAGCACGGACGGCAGCCGCAGATAGTCCAGCGCGTTCGAGGCGTCGATGCCGCCGGTCGGCACGAAACGTACGTTCGCGAACGGTGCCGCGAGCGCCGCCACCGCCTTCGCGCCGCCCGACGTGCCCGCGGGGAAGAACTTCACCACGTCGACGCCGAGCTCGAGCGCCGCCATGATCTCGGTGGCCGTGGTGGCCCCGGGGAGCGCGGGCACGCCGTGGAACCGGCACCGGGTCACCACCGCGGCGCTGAGGCCGGGGGAGACCACGAACGACGCGCCCGCATCGACGGCGGCGTCGACCTGCGCGGGGGTCGTGACCGTGCCGGCCCCGACCGTCACCCCGCCGTGCTTGCTCATGCGGGCGATCGCCTCGGCGGCCGCCTCGGTGCGGAACGTGACCTCGGCGACCGGCAGGCCGCCGGCGACCAGGGCGTCCGCGAGGGGCGCGGCGGCGGCCGGGTCGTCGAGCACGACGACGGGGACGATGCGGTTGGCACCCAGGAACGTGCTCACGCGGGTGAAGTCCTTCCGGAACAGCCGAGCTCGGCCAGGGCGGCCACGCCGAGGACGGTGGCCTCGGGCTCGGTGACGAAGTGGAGATGGCGGGTCGTGGCGTCCTGCCGGAGCCGGCGCCAGGGTTCCCAGCCGGCGGCGACGCCCGCGACGGTCACGTCCGCGATGCGGGTGCCGCCGAGCGCGCCGAGCCGGGTGGTGACCGCGTCGGCCTCGACCGCCAGGCCCTTGAGGAGGGCGGCCATGGCCTGTCCGCGGGTGACGTCCATGGGCAGGTCGGGCGGGCGCACCGTGCGCGCGTCGGCGTCGATGCCCGCCGGGGCGACGGAGTCCAGCGCCGCGGCGACCTCGGACCACATGAGGTCGTCGGGCTGCCCGTCGTACAGCATCCGCCGCCACGCCTGGTAGAAGCGGCCGGACGGGGTGGCGCGGTGGACGTACCGCAGACCCGTCACGAACACGCCCACGTCGATCCCGGCGTCGACCCGCTCGGGCAGCGCGTCGACGAGCAGCAGCTGCGCCTCCGAGGTGCCCGCGGAGACGTAGACGTCGCCGGGCTTGCGCACGCCGGCGCCGAACGCGCCGCACATGTGGTCGTGGCCGCCGGTCACCACCGGGACGCCCGCGGGCAGGACCCCGGCGCCGGAGGTGAGCCCGACGACGGTGGCGCTGCCGACGAGCGCGGGAAGCCGCAGTGCGCCGAGCCCGAGCGAGGGCAGCGCGCCCTCGTCCAGGGTGCCGGCCCGCACGTCGAGCAGGCCGGTGCGCGACGCGTGCGAGATGTTCAGGAACACCGGCGCGGCCGGGTCCGCGAGCAGGTCACGGGCGACGAAGTCGGCGAGCGAGGTGAACGTGCGCGCGGCCCCGAGCAGCCCGGCGCGCTGCAGCCAGAGCAGCTTGAACACGGAGAACGTGTCGTCGACGCCGGCCCAGTCCGGGCCCGCGTGCGGCTTGGCCTCGCGGCCGTGCCCGGCGAACCAGGCCGGCACCGGCGAGGTGACCGCGCCGTCGGCGTCGAGGAGCACGACCTCCTCGCCGACCGAGCCGACCGCGATGCCGGCGATGGCCTCGGGCCGGACCGCCGGGTCGGCGAGGAGCCGCGTGAGCAGGCCGGCGACGGCTGCGGTGAGCCGACCGGCGTCGCGCCGGCCGCCCCACTGGTCGTCGTCGGCCTCGGTCGGCGCGGAGTACAGGGCGACGAGGGTCCGGTTCGCGGCGTCGTAGCAGCCGACCTTCGTCCGTGTGGTGCCGATGTCCACACCCAGGAACAACCTCATGCCGGGCCTACCGTCACGCGCTCGCGCAGCTCGGCGACCAGGGCCGGGTCCACGTCGGGGGCCAGCGACGCGGCGTTGGCCGCGCCCATCGCCGCCGCGAGGGCCATGGCCGCCGCGGGCTTCTCGCCGCGGCCCAGCGCCACCGCGAGCCCGGCCAGGAACGAGTCGCCGGAGCCGGTGGCGTTGACCGTGTCGACGACCGGGCTGTCCGCGACGAGCCGCGAGCCGTCGCCGACCCAGACGGCGCCGTGCGCGCCGTTGGTGACGACGAAGGTCGCGCCGGTCTCGGCGTGCAGGGCGTCCACCGCGGCGAGCAGGTCGGCCGGGTCGGACAGGTCGCGGCCGAGGATGCCGGCCAGCTCGTGCGCGTTGGGCTTGACGACCAGCGTGCCGTTGCCGATCCCGTTGAGCCGCGCGTCGTCGATGACCCGCGCGAGGGCGTCGCCGTGCGCGTCGACCAGCGCGGTCGCGCCGTGGCGCAGGGCCAGGCGGGCGACCGTCGCGTGCAGGTCGGGCGCACACCCGGGCGGGAGGCTGCCCGTGGACACGACCACGTCGCGGAGCCGGACGACGGCGGTCAGACCCGCGGCGAGCTGGTCCTGCTCGTCGGCGGTGACCTGCGGGCCGCGCTCGTTGAGCACCGTCGAGCGCCCGGTGGACCGCTCGATGACGACCGGCGTGACGCGGGTTTCGCCGGCGATCTCGATGTGCCGGTCGGCGACCCCCATCTCCTCGCAGCCGCGGCGGATGACCTGGCCGACGAAGCCGCCGACGAAGCCGTGGGCGGCGACCGTGGCGCCGAGGCGGCGAGCGCCCCGGCACACGATCATGCCCTTGCCGCCCGGGAGGCTGCGCACGTCGGCGACGCGGTTGACCTCGAACGGGGTGAAGTGCTCGACGACCTGGAGCCGGTCCAGGGCCGGGTTGGGGCAGACGACGTGGAGGGTGAACCCGGCCACTAGTCGCCGTCGATCTGGTACAGCGCGAACAACTCCTCGTCGGAGGCCCCCAGGACCTCCTCCTCGCGCTCGCGGAAGGTCTCGGCGGTCACCCGCACGAGCTCGTCGAGGCGCTCGGCCTGCGGCGGCAGGTTCATCGCCGCGTACGGGTTCCCGCCCGCGCCCAGCGGCTCGGCCGAGCAGTAGTTGTCGCCGCGCTGGTAGCCGATCGCGTACAGGGCCATGATGATCACGTCGAGGTCGAGCAGGCCGTGCCCGAGCGCGCGCCGGTTGGTGTCGGCCAGGTGCAGGTTGAGCATGCGCCGGCCGTGGTCCAGCAGCGTCGCGCCGATGTGCAGCTCGCCGCTCAGCATGTGGTAAGTGTCGCCGTTGAGGTGCGAGATCGCCGGGTGGTCGACGAGGTCGAGCAGCCGCAGCGCCTGCTCGAAGGTGTGCACGACGCTGGTCTCCTCGGGCCGGATCGGCTCGACGGCCCCGCGGATGCCGGCCCGGGCGAAGTCCTCGGCGACGTGGCGCATGGTGGCCGCGGAGCGCTCCAGCTCGTAGGAGTCGAACGCGACCGGGCGGCCGACCGAGCCGGCCCCGAAGAGCAGGTAGCTGCCGCCGACGGCCTGGGTGAACGCGGCCTGGCGGCGGAAGTACTCGACCGCGCGGGCGCGCACGTGCGGCTTGTTGTGCGCGAACTCCTGCTCCGGGGTGACCATGCCGCAGATGCCCGACACCGTGATGCCGTGCTCGCCCAGGGTCTTGAGGGTCTCGTCGGGCTTGTAGCCGAAGTCCTCGGAGTAGAGGTTGCCGTGCAGCTCGATGTACCGCACGCCGTGCTTCGCGAGCCGCTCGGCCGACACCCCGAGTTCCTCGGTGCCGAAGCCCCAGTTGCTCCAGCCGAACTTCAGGCGCGGCTCCTCGGCGGTGTGCGCGCGGCGGGCCTCGACGAACGCCTTGACGACACGCTGGTCATGAACACGGAACGGTTGGGGCTTCATGGCTATCAGTACCTTTCTCAGCGACCGGAGAGGAAGCGGGAGCGCAGCGCGGACGGGCTCAGGTGGCGCAGGTTGCCCTGGCGGCCCTGGTCGAACAGCGCGGCCAGGACGATGACCAGGCCGATGCTGAGCTGCTGCAGGAAGGGGGAGAGGGCGAGCAGGATGAACGCGTTGCGCAGGACGCCGAGCAGGCAGGCGCCCAGGAACGCGCCGATGATGGAGCCGCGCCCGCCGGAGAGGCTCGCGCCGCCGATGACCGCGGCCGCGATGACGTCGAGCTCGTAGCCGGTGCCCGCCTGCGCCTCGGCGACGCCGACCTGCGTGGAGAAGATGATGCCGGCCAGCCCGGCGAGCACGCCGATGAGCACGAACGTGAGGATGCGGGTGCGCCCGACCGGGATGCCGCCGGTGCGCGCCGCGGCGTCGTTGTCGCCGATCGCGGTGACCCGCAGGCCGAAGATCGTGCGGGTGAGCAGCAGCTGGCCCAGGATCACCAGGACGATGAAGATGATGACGCTGACCGGGATGCCGCCGAACACCCGGCCCTGCCCGATGAAGGACAGCTGCGGGGGCATCGACTGGGGCAGGCCGCCGGTGACGAGCTGGGTCAGGCCGCGGGCGATGGACAGCATGCCCAGCGTCACGATGAACGAGCTGACCCGGCCGAGGACCACGACGGTGCCGACGGCCAGGCCGCAGGCCGCGCCGACGGCGATGCCCGCGAGCATCGCGATCCACGGGTTCGCTCCGCTGCCGTAGACCGAGCCGGCGGTGACCGCGGACAGCGCCAGCACCGAGCCGACCGACAGGTCGATCTCCTTGGCGATGAGGATGTACGTCTGGCCGACGGCGATGACGCCGACCACGACGACGGTCTGCAGCACGTTGTAGAGGTTGTCGGCGCGCAGGAAGTTGCTGTTGATGAGGCTCACGACGAAGCCGAGCAGGATGATCACGCCGAGCAGGCCGGTCTCCTGCCGCTTGAAGACCGCGCGGGCGACGTCCTTCGCGGAGCGCGTGCGCTCCGGGGCCGGGGCGGTGACGGTGGGAGCAGACATGATCATCCTTCGGTCGATCCCATGGCGGCGGCCACGATGGGCTGCGGTCCTGCGGTGTTGGGGGCGTCGAGGGTCAGCCGGCCCTGGCGGACCACCACGACGCGGTCGGCGAGCTCGACGACCTCCTCGAGCTCGGAGGAGATGAACCAGACGGCGAGGCCCTCGGTGTGCGCGAGCTCGCGCAGGGTCGCGTAGATCTCCGCCTTGGTGCCGACGTCGACGCCCCGGGTCGGCTCGTCGAGGATCAGCACCCGCGGCTTCGCGGCCAGGGCCCGGGCCAGCAGGACCTTCTGCTGGTTGCCACCCGACAGCGAGGTGATCGGGGCCTCGGTGGAGGCGGTCTTCACCCCGAAGCGCCGGGTCAGCTCGCGGGCCGCGTCGTTGGTGCGCCGGGCCGAGACCCAGCCGAGCGGCCCGAGCGTCGACAGGATGCGGACGGTCAGGTTGTAGCCGACCGTCTGGGCGTGGAAGACCTCGGTGCGCCGCTCCTCGGCGACGTAGGCGATGCCGAGCTTCTGGGCGGCGCCGGGGCCGGAGATGCGCACCGGGCGGCCGCCGACCAGCACCCGGCCGGCGGTGGTGCGCCGCACCCCGATGACCGCCTCGGCGATCTCGGTGCGCCCCGCGCCGACCAGGCCGGACATGCCGAGGATCTCGCCGCGGCGCAGGGTGAAGCTGACGTCGTCGAAGCCCTCGCCGGACAGCCCGCGCAGCTCCAGGGCGATCTCGGCGTCGTCGGCGTGCGCGACGGCCTCGCGGCGCTCGGCCACCGTCTCGGCGACCACGGCCCGCTTGCGCTCGCCGGCCATGAGCGCCACGGCCCGCGGCTCGTCGATCTCGACCGGGTCGCCGGCCGCGACGAACGTGCCGTCGCGCAGCACGATGACGTGGTCGACGATGGAGAACACCTCGGCGAGGCGGTGGCTGACGAGCACCACCGCGACGCCGTCGGCCCGCAGCCGGCGCACGACGCTGAAGAGCCGCTCCGACTCCTCGTGGGTGAGGCTGGAGTTGGGCTCGTCGAGGAAGAGCACCTTCGGCTGCCGGGACAGGGCCCGCACGATGTCGACCATCTGCCGGGAGGCGGCGGACAGGTCGCGGCACAGCGTCGAGGGGTCCGGCAGGTAGCCGGTCATGTCCAGGCGGCGCAGCAGCTCGCGGGCCCGGGCGACGTTCTCGCCCCGGCGGGCGGCCGCGTAGGCCGGCCGCTCGCCGAGGTCGTAGAGGAAGAGGTTGTCGGCGATGGTGAGCTCGCTGATGAGCAGCGGCTCCTGGTGCACGACGACGACGCCGGCGGCGATCGCCTCCAGCGGTGAACCGAAGCTCACGTCCTGCCCGGCGAGGGTGAGCGTCCCGCGGTCGGGGCGCATCTCACCGGAGCAGAGCCGGATGAGGGTGGACTTGCCGGCGCCGTTCTCGCCGAGCAGCCCGGTGACCTGCCCGGCCGGGAAGGCCAGGGACACGTCCCGCAGGGCCCGCACGGGGCCGAACGACTTCGCCAGGCCGGCGACCGCGAGGGCCGCCGGCGTCGCAGTGTTCGTCATGCTCGCCACAAACTTCCGAAGAGAATCCGAAGTGGAACCGGTCAGGATGCGCCCGGGGTGCCCAGCGGCAAGGAGGACGGGTCGTGCTGGGCCAGGTTCTCCTTGGTCACGAACGGGGCTTCGGCCTCCTGGGCGACCTGGTCCGGGTTCTTGCCGGTGACGACCGCGTTGTAGAGCTGGATGGCCACGTTGTAGCCCTGGCCGAACGCGTCCTGGCCGATCACGCCGTACATCGAGCCGTTCTTGATCGCCTCGATGTTCTCGGTGGTGATGTCGAAGCCGATCACCTTCACGCTGCTCTGCTTGTTGGCCGCGGCCACGGCCTGCGCGGCGCCGAACGGGCCGCCGGCGGTGGCGTAGATGCCGACCAGGTCCGAAGTGGACTGCAGGTAGTTCTGCGCGGCGGTGAAGGTGTTGGAGGCCGAGTCCTTGGCCTCCACGCCCTGCCCGACCAGGGTCAGGCTGGAGCCCTGCAGGCCGTCGACGAAGCCCTTGCGGCGCTGCTCGGAGCCGGGCGCGGTGAACTGACTGACGATGATGCCGACCTTGCCGGCCTTGCCGCCGGTCGCCTTGATCATCTCCTTGGCCGCGGTCTGGCCGGCCTTGTACTGCTCCTGCGCGTAGTTCACCGTGCCGCCCGACGAGCCGACGCAGTCGAACAGCGTGTTGTAGGCGCCGAGCTTGTCGCCCTTGGCCGAGAGCGTCTTGATGTCGGCGCAGTTGCCCTCGCCGGCGATGAAGAAGCCGATGCCCTTGTACCCCTGCGCGTCGGCGCCCTTGATCGCGCTCGACACCGTCTGCACGTCGATGTTGTCCCCGGCGACGATCCAGTCGACCTTGCCGTTGCGGGACGACAGCACGCGGTTGGCGTAGTCCGCGCCGGACTTCACCGACACCCAGTACGGGTTGTTGGCGAAGCCGATCATCGCGACCTTGACCTGGCTGCTCGGCTTCTGGTCGGTCGGCGAGGGCCGGCCGTTGATCAGGTCGGACGGGCCGGAGGCGGCCTTGTCGTCGCCGCCTCCGCAGGCGGCGGCGAGCATCGCGACCGCCACCAGCACGGTCGTGCCGCGGGTGAACGACCGGATCCCGGTGCGTAGCTTCATGTGGTCCTCCAAGGGGGGTGTGTGCGCCGTGCGGTGTTTCAGCCGTTGGCGAGGCGGATCTCGGTGCCCAGGGCCCGGATCTCCTCGGCGGCGGTGGGGTCGAGACCGGGGTCGGTCACGACCAGGTCGATGTCCTTGACCGAGCCGTAGCGGCAGGCGGCCCGAAGGCCGAACTTGGTGTGGTCGGTGAGCAGCACCGACCTCTGCGCGGAGGCGAGGATGGCCGCCTTGACGGCCGCCTCCGCGGGGTCCATCGTCGAGAGCCCCCACGCCAGGTCGACGGCGTTGGCGCCGACGAACGCGACGTCGAAGCGGAGCGCGGCCAGGCGCTCCAGGGCCCAGGTGTCGACCTCGGCGTAGCTGGCCGGGCGCACCCGGCCGCCGATCGTCATCACCGTGGAGTGCCCGAGGTCGGTCAGGGCCAGCGCGATCTGCAGGGCGTTGGTGACGATGAGCAGGTCGCCACGGTCCGGCAGCAGATCGGCGAGGTGGCCCGTGGTCGAGCCGGCCTCGATGAAGATGGCCCCGAAGGGCGGGATCTCCTCGGCCGCGGCCCGGGCGATGGCGAGCTTCTCCTCGCGCCGCTCGGCCATCCGGCTGGAGACGCGCCCCTCGACCGTGAGCGTGCCGCGGGCCACGGCGCCGCCGTGCACCCGATCCAGCTCGCCCGCGGCCTCCAGGGCCGTCAGGTCGCGGCGGATGGTCTCGGCGTTGACCGAGAAGCGGGCCGACAGCTCGGCTGCCTGCACGCGTCCGCCGATGCGGACGAGCTCGACGATCTCGCGCCGCCGGTCACTGGCCTGCATGTGTGCTGTCACCCCCACCGCTGATGTGGACTCCCACACGACTTGTGGAGCCACACTACATCCGGGCCGGAAGTTGTCAACGCAAGATTTGCGGATCGTTACAGACGAGTGTCGACGGGTCTTGCCTTTGCGCCCGAATTGACCGCTTAATGACCGGGCATCCGCTTCCAAATCGGGAAGTTCGCTACATGGATGCCATGAGGGCGTGACAGGTTCTTGTAAGTTTGCTACAAACAATGGGACCACAGCACGACGGAGGAGCACGGTGAGCGAACCGCTGAGCGGCCCCGAGCTGGTCGTCACGCCCACGGGGCTGACGAACCGCACGGGGCGGTACGAGAAGAGGCTGGCCGACCTCGACGGCCTCTTCGCCGACGCCGGGGCGTTCGCCGCCCGCCTGGCCCAGGAGGCCGACCGGGTCATCTACCACGTCGACGAGTTCCGCCCGTCCGAGGCGGCCGGCGACCTCATCACCGGCATCTCGACGCTCTCGCCGGGCAAGGTCGGCGACGAGTTCCACATGACGCGCGGCCACATCCACGCCAAGCACGACCGCGCCGAGATCTACCACTGCCTGGCCGGGCACGGCCTCATGCTGATGGAGACGCTCGACGGGCAGACCGTCGTCACCGAGCTGCGCCCGGGCGTCATCGCCTACGTCCCGCCCGTGCACATCCACCGCAGCGTGAACGTGGGCGACACCGACCTGGTGACCGTGTTCTGCTACCCGGCCGACGCCGGGCAGGACTACGGCATCATCGCGCGCGCCGGCGGCATGCGGCACCTGGCCGTCGGCGGAACCGGGGCCGAGCCCTGGCGCCTGGAGGAGAACCCGAACTATGTCGCTCGATGACCTGACCGGCCACGCGCTCGCCCGCATGGTCGACATCAGCGCGGTGCAGGCCCAGCACGGCCGCGCCGACGTGGAGGAACTGGCCCGGCACGCCCTCGAGGGCGACTTCGTGGCCGCGCACGTGCTGCCGTCCTGGCTGCCGGTGCTGCGCCCGCTGCTCGAGGGCTCGGCCACCAACGCCGGCTCGCCGGTGGGCTTCCCCTCCGGCGGCTCGGCCACCGCGGTCAAGGTCGCCGAGGCCCGGTGGCTGCTGGAGCACGGCGTGCAGGAGATGGACGTCGTCATGAACATCGGGCTGGTCCGCTCCGGCGAGCTCGCGGCGGCCACCGAGGACGTCGCGGCGGTCCTGGCGGCCGTCGACGGCGCCGTCCCGGTCAAGGTGATCCTCGAGGTCGGCCTGCTCGACGAGGACCAGGTGCGCGCCGCCGCCCAGGCCGCCGTCGACGCCGGCGCCACCTCCCTCAAGACCGGCACCGGCTGGCAGGGCGTGGCCACGACCCCGCGGCACGTCGAGCTCATCCGCGCGGTCGCCGGCTCCGGCCGCGAGATCAAGGCCTCGGGCGGTGTGCGCTCCCTGGACCAGATCCGCGCGCTCATGGCCGCCGGCGCCACCCGCTTCGGCATCAACACCGCTGTCGCCGTCCGGCTCGTGGCCGAGGCCGGCGCCTGATGCCCACCGTGCTCACGCCGGCCACGCTGGCCCCCGCCACCGCGCCGACCATGTACTTCATCGGCGTCACGACCGGCTCCTCCGCCATCCACCGCGTCTTCGCCGCCTGGCGCCCGCTGCTCGGCCTCGACGGCGTCGAGCTGACCGGCATCGACATCCCCGTCGGCGCGCCGGCCGCCGACTACCGCGCGGTCGTCGCCCACCTGCGCGACGACCCGCTGTCCCGCGGCGCCCTGGTCACCACCCACAAGCTCGACCTCTACGCCGCCACCCAGGACCAGCTGCGCGGCGTCAACGGCGACGCCGCGCGGCTGCACGAAGTCAGCGCCCTCGTCGCCGGCGACGGCGTCATCGAGGGGCTGGCGCTGGACACCATCACCAGCGAGCTGTCGCTGCACGCGATCGTTCCCGTGCTCGCCGGGCGCGACGTGCTGGTGATGGGCTCGGGCGGGGCCGCCCTCGCGCTGTGCGACTACTTCGCGCACCGCGCGGGCGCCAACGCTCCGGCCCGGGTCGTCGTCACCGACATCGCCGAGGACCGCCTGGCCGCCATCGCGAAGGCGACCGCCGCCGGCGACCCGGGCATCGCGTGGCAGACCCGGCTGCTGGCCCGCGGCGACACCCACGACGCGCTGCTGGCCGGGCTCGGCCCCGGCGCGCTCGTGGTCAACGCGACGGGCATGGGCAAGGACCGGCCGGGCTCCCCGCTCACCGACGCCGCCGTGTTCCCGCACGGCGGGGCGGTGTGGGAGTTCAACTACCGCGGCGAGCTCGGGTTCCTGCGCCAGGCGCGGGCCCGCGCGGCCGCCGACGCGCTCACGGTCGAGGACGGGTGGCGGTACTTCGTGCACGGCTGGACGCGCGCCGTCGACGCCGTGTTCGGCCTGAACCTGCCGACGGAAGGCCCCGGGTTCGACCGGCTCTACGACGCCGCCCAGGCGGTCCGATGACGCTGCCGGCGCGCTGGCTCGGCCAGGCGGGATTCGTGTTCACCGCGGGCGCGGCGAACCTCGCCGTGGACCCGTACCTCTCGGACTCCCTGGCCGAGAAGTACGCCGGCCGCCTGTTCCCGCACACCCGCCTGCGCCCGGCCCCGCTCGCCCCGCGGGAGCTCCCGCCGCTCGTCGCCGTCGCCTGCACCCACGCGCACACCGACCACATGGACCCGGGCACCCTCGCACCGCTGCTGGCCGCGCAGCCCCGCACCCGCCTGGTCTGCCCGCGCGCCGTCGTCGGCGAGGCCCTGCGCCGCAGCGGCGCGCCCGCGTCCCGGGTCGACCCGCTGCGCGCCGGCGAGGAGGCCGGGTTCGGCCCGTTCACCCTCAGCGCGGTGCCCTCCGCGCACGAGGAGCGCGCCTTCGACGAGCGCGGCGACGACCGGTACCTCGGCTACGTCATCGACGCCGCCGGCACCCGCGTGTACCACTCCGGCGACTGCGCCCCCTGGGACGGCCTGCCCGAGTGGCTCGCCCGGATGGCGATCGACGTGGCACTGCTGCCGGTCAACGGCCGCGACGCCTACCGCCGCGACAACGGCGTGCCGGGCAACTTCACCTTCGACGAGGCCGTCCGGCTGTGCGCCGCCGCCGGGATCGGCACCCTCGTCCCACATCATTGGGGCATGTTCGCTTTCAACACCGCCGACCCGGCCGGGTTCGACCTCGGCCTCGCCGAGCGCCTCGGCGTCACCGTCCAGCTCCCGTCGCACGGCGAGACGATGATCCTGCGAGGCCGCCGATGAGCGTCGCCATGGGTGGACCCGTGCTGGAACGCATCAGCCGCAGCCTCGACCAGCTGCGCCGCTCCGAGCGCAAGGTCGCCGACGTCGTGCTGGCCGACCCGCGCCGCGTGGTGCCGATGACGCTGGCCGAGCTGGCCGAGCTGGCGGAGGTCAGCCAGCCCACGATCGTGCGCTTCGCCAACGCGATCGGCTGCGACGGGTTCCACGACTTCCGCATCCAGCTCGCGCAGAGCGTCGCGCTCGGCGTGCCCGCGACCCAGTCGGTCATCGAGGCCCAGGACGACACCGCCACCACCGTCGGCAAGATCTTCGACTTCTCCATCACCTCGCTCGACCACGTGCGCCGCCACCTCGACCTCGACGCGATCGCGCGGGCCGTGGACACCCTCGCGTCCTGCTCGCACATCGTGTTCATCGGGCTCGGCGCGTCCGGGATCGTGGCCATGGACGCCGAGCAGAAGTTCCCGCTCTTCGGCGTGCCGTGCTCGGCCCCGATCGACACGCACCAGCAGTTCCTGGCCGCCTCGACCAGCCGGCCCGGCACCGCGTTCGTGGCCATCTCCAACACCGGGCGCACCGTGTCCATCCTCGACACCGTGCGCGTCGCGCGGGAGCGGGGCGCCACCGTCATCGGCATCACCGGCGGCCCGTCCCCGCTGGCCGAGCTGTCCAACATCGCGCTGGTGGTCGAGTCGCTGGACAACACCGACGTCTACACGCCGACCATCTCGCGCCTGGCCCAGCTCGTGGTCGTCGACACGCTGGCCACCATGGTGCTGCTGCGCCGCGAGGAGCCGGCCCTGGAGGACATCCGCACCATGAAGTCGCGGCTGTCCCGGATGCGATCGGGGATGCCGCGCTCATGACCGACGTCGTACTCGCCTTCGACCTGGGCACCGGCGGTTGCAAGGCTGCCCTCGTCGACGCCGCCGCGCGCGTGCGCGCCACCGCGTTCGTCGCCTACCCGACCGCCTACCCGGCCCCGGGCCTGCACGAGCAGCGCCCCGCGGACTGGTGGGACGCCCTCGCCGCGGCGACCCGCGAGCTGCCGCTGGGCGAGCACCGGGTCCGGGCCGTCTCGCTCTCCGGGCACAGCCTGGCGATGGTGCCGGTCGACGCCGGCGGCGCGCTGCTGCTCGAGTCCGTCCCGATCTGGTCGGACGTGCGGGGCAGCGAGGCCGCGCGGCGGGCGTTCCGGCACATTCCCGAGCGGGACTGGTACCGCCGCACCGGCAACGGCTTCCCGGCCGGCATGTACACCGTGTTCAAGGCGGCCGGGCTGCGCGAGGAGCCCCGGGTCGCCCGCATCCTCGGTAGCAAGGACTGGATCAACGCCCGGCTCACCGGCGTCGAGGCGACGGATCCCAGCTACGCCTCGGGATCCGGCGCCTACGACCTGCTCACCCGCGCGCTGCGGCCGGACGTGTTCGAGACCCTCGGCGTGCCCGCGCACTGGTGGCCCCGGATCGTCGCGTCGAGCGCGGTCATCGGCGAGGTGACCCCGGCCGCGGCGGAGCGGACGGGCATCCCGGCCGGCGTCCCCGTCGTGGCCGGCGGCGTCGACAACTCCTGCATGGCCCTGGGCGCCGGCCTGGACCGCCCCGGCGCCGCGTACCTCTCGCTCGGCTCGTCCAACTGGGTCACCGTCGCCGGCGCCGAGCCGGTCCTCGACGACGTGCAGCGCCCGTTCGTCTTCGACCACGTGCTGCCGGGCCTCTACGTGTCGGCCCTGTCCACCTTCGGCGGCGGCAGCAGCCTCACCTGGCTGGCCGGCCTGCTCGGGCGCGACGGCGACCTCGACGCGCTGCTGGCCGAGGCGGCCGCGATCCCCGCCGGCGCCGGCGGGCTCACGTGCGTGCCGACGCTTGCCGGCGGTACCGTCGCGGAAGGCGGCCCCGGCGTGCGCGGCGCGTTCCTCGGGCTCGACCTCGCCCACACCCACGGCCACCTCGCGCGCGCGGTGGTGGAGGGCATCGGCTTCAGCCTCGCCGACGCCGCCGCGACCATGCTGCCCGGGCCGTCCCGCGCGCCGATCACCGCGGTCGGCGGCGGGGCCCGCGGCACCCTCATGCTCCAGGTCCTCGCCGACCTGCTCGAGCGGCCCGTCACCCGCCCCGCCGACGCCCAGCACTGCGCGGCCCTCGGCGCGGCGGCCCTGGGCTGGCTCGGCATCGGCGCCTGGGATTCCACCGAACCCTTGCACACCAGCGGTTCCGGCGCCGAGACGGTGTCACCCGGAGCCGACGGCTACGCCCTTGCCCGGGCCCGCTTCCACGCCGCCCGAGCGGCCGTGCGAGCCCAGTCCGAAGTCACATAACGCTCTTGGAGTTCCCCCGTGCCCCTCGCTGACCCACGCCCCATCCTCGCCGCCGCCCGCACCAGCGGGTACGGTGTCGGCGCCTTCAACACCACCCTGCTCGAGCACGGCGAGGCCCTCGTCGCCGGCGCCGAGGCGGCCCAGGCGCCGCTCATCATGCAGATCAGCGAGAACGCGGTCCGCTACCACGGCTCCCTGCGCCCCCTGACCCAGGCCTGCCTGGCCCTCGCCGAGGCCGCGACGGTCCCGGTGGTCCTGCACCTCGACCACGCCGAGGACGTCGAGCTGGTCCGCGAGGCCGTCCGCCTCGGCTTCACCTCCGTCATGTACGACGGGTCCAAGCTCGACGACGCGCGCAACCGCGCCGTCACGCGCGAGGTCGTCGCCTTCTGCCACGCCGCCGGGGTCGCCGTCGAGGCCGAGCTGGGCGAGGTCGGCGGCAAGGACGGCGTGCACGCGCCCGGCGTGCGCACCGACCCCGGCGACGCCGAGCGCTTCGTCGCCGACACCGGCGTCGACTCCCTGGCCGTGGCCGTCGGCACCTCGCACGCCATGGCCACCCGCGACGCCGTCGTCGACCTGGAGCTGGTCGCGGCGATCGCGGCCCGGGTCGCCGTACCGCTCGTGCTGCACGGCTCCTCCGGCGTCGACGACGCGACCCTGGCCCGCGTGGTGACCTCCGGCATGACGAAGGTCAACATCGCCACCCACCTGAACAAGTGCTTCACGGCCGTGGTCCGCGACCGCCTGGAGTCGGACCCGTTGGTCATGGACGCGCGCAAGTACGTGGCGCCCGCCCGCGACGCCATGGCCGGCGAGGTCGCCCGCCTGATCCGCGTGCTCAACCCGCAGGCCCTGGGCGTGGCGGCATGAGGATCCTGGTCACGCCGCGCAGCATGTCCGCGGCCGGCTCGCCCGCGCTGGACCGGCTCACCGCCGCCGGCTACGAGATCGTCACCCCGGCCCCGGGCCGCCAGCCCACCACCGAGGAGCTGCTGGACGCGGTGCCCGGCGTCGTCGGCTGGGTCGCGGGCGTCGAGCCCATCGGCGCCGACGTCCTGGCCCGCGCCGACCGCCTGCGGGTCATCAGCCGCAACGGCGCCGGCAGCGACGCGATCGACGCGCGCGCGGCCGCCGACCGGGGCGTCCTCGTCCTCACCGCGCGCGGCGCCAACGCCCAGGGCGTGGCCGAGCTGGCCTTGGCCCTCACCCTGATGGGGCTGCGCGGCCTGCCCGAGGCCGCGGACGCCCTGCGCTCGGGCGCCTGGCGGCGCAGCACGGGCCGGGAGGCGGCCGGCCGCACGCTCGGCATCGTCGGCTACGGCGCCATCGGGCGCCGGCTCGCCGGCCTGGCCCGCGGCCTGGAGATGACGGTCGTGGCCCATGACCCGTTCGTGACGGCGGCGGACGTACCACTGCTGCCCCTGGACGAACTCCTGCGCACGAGCGAGGTCGTCTCCCTGCACGTGCCCCCGTCCCCGGACGGACCCCTGCTGGGCGCCCCGGAACTGGCGCTGCTGCGCGATGACGTGGTCCTGCTGAACACGGCCCGCTCGACGCTGGTCGACGAGGCCGCGCTGCTGGCCGAGCTGCGGTCGGGGCGGATCGCGTTCTACTCGGTGGACGCCTTCGACCGCGAGCCGCCGGCCCCCTCCGAGCTGCTGCGCGAGGCGCGCGTCCTGCCGACCCCGCACCTCGGCGCGGCCACGGCGGAGAGCTCCCGCCGCGCGGCCGAGGCCGCGGTGGACAACCTGCTGGCCGCGCTGGCCGCGTGATCGCCCGCAACGGCCGTGCTGGAGCGGATCGTGCGCAACGTCGAGGCCGGCGCCTACCGGCCGAACGTCGACCGGGTCTTCGGCCTCGACGACATCGCCACGGCCCACCGGTACATGGAGGAGAACCGGGCCGCCGGCAAGGTGGTCATGCGGCCAGGCGGCGCGTGCTGAGTGCGGCCACGGCACCCGGGCGGGTGCCGTGGCCGCCGCGGGTGTTACGGGCAGCGCTTCCAGGCGAGCTGGTACACGGTGCTGAAGCTGGCGTCCGTCGAGTCCATGCTCATGAAGCTCGTGGTCGTCCTGGGGTTGGAGCGGCCCGCGTTGACCCGCAGCTCGGTGTTGATGTTGAGGTTGCGCTGCTGGCCGCAGGGCTCGAAGACCAGGGCGGTCACCCCGACGGCGTCCTTGGTCTGCCAGTTGTCGTCCATCGGGCCGTTGAAGGGGTGGCTGGCCCGCGCGGTCTGCGCGTTGCCCTGGAAGTAGTAGCTCGCCACCGCCGTGCCGGTCGCGCCGCGCTCGAGGTGGGCGTAGCCGCGGTAGTCGGCCTCCGCGATGGCGTACGTGAAGCCCTGCGGGATGTGCACGTCGAGGGCGAGCTGGCAGTTCTTGCGGAAGTCGGTGGGCTTGGTCCCGACCCCGACCTGGGCCATGTACTCGCTGTAGGTGACCGTGAAGGCCTTCTTGTCGGGCGAGACGGCGACCGCGGCGCTGCCGACCGGGCAGCCGGAGCCGTTGGCGGTGACCACGCTGATGCTGACCTCGTTCGGCGGTGGCGGCGGCGTCGCGGCCGCGGCGGGCGCGGTGAGCGAGGACAGGAGCATGGCACCGGCGGTGACGGCGTGGAACATGAAACCCCCCGAAGATCCAAGCGCACTGAGTGCGTTGTCACCGTCACTCTATGGAGTCAAGGCGGCGAGGGTCGCGGGTCCGGCCTGGCCGCTCAGGTCGTTGTCGGGCGCTGCTCGACGGATCGCCCCCTCGTCCGTTCGGTCAGGGGCGTCCGGGTGAAGGGCCGGGTCTATGCTCGGCGCGTGATCAGCTTCCGGAGCGCGGTCGAGGCGCGCGATGCCGAGGCCATCGCCGCGACGCTGGCCGCCGGCGTGGTCTTCCACAGCCCCGTGGCCTTCCGGCCCTACGAGGGCAAGCCGATGGTCGCGGCGATCCTGCGCGGCGTGCTGCGCGTCTTCGAGGACTTCCGCTACGTCCGGGAGCTCGGGGGCGCCGGCGACCGGGACCACGCGCTGGTCTTCGAGGCCAGGATCGGCGACGTGGCCGTCGAGGGCTGCGACTTCCTGCACCTGGACGAGGACGGCCTGATCGACGACTTCACCGTCATGGTCCGCCCGCTGTCGGCCGCGCAGGCGTTGGCGGCCGCGATGGCCGCGCAGTTCGACCAGATCAAGCGCGAGGCCGCTGCCTAGGACGGCGCCTGATTCGGCAGTACCCCGGCGGCGGACGGCGGCTTCGATGTCGTGGACGGTGAACCCCGGCGAGTACCTGTTGTCCGACAGCGTCTGGTCTGGGCTCCTCGCCCTTGCTGCGGTTCCTGCGCGTCGAAGGCCACTACGGCGCGCTCGATCCGTACGGCGCCGAGGGGGCGCCCGGCCTGCGGGAGCTGGAACTCATCGACGTGACCGTCGCGTCGCTCGCGGCCCTGCGCGAGCTGCCCGCGCTCCGGGCGTGGTCGTGCCCAACGTCATGGCGACCGAGCCCTTGTCGCTCGAGCCGGTCGCCGCGCTGCCGGAGCTGGAGGAGCTGCGGGTCGGGCCGGTGCGGTCGGCGGCGCCGCTGGCCCGGGCGACGAACCTTCGCAGGGCCCACCTCGGCGCCGTGGCGGACGGTGACCTGCGGCCGTTGATCGGGCTGCCCGGGCACGTCGTGGTGGACGTCGGGCACGACGCGCAGCGGCGCGAGCTCCAGCGGGCGCGGCCGCCGCTGACGTGATGGGGCCGCGCGCCGGCGCCGAGATCATCGCCGGAGAAGGCATCGGCCGCCCCGCCGCGATGACGGGGCGGCCGCGGCCCGGGGCGGCTCACACGGCGGTGCGCGACCAGAGCTGGTTGTTGCCGCCGTTGCACGTGTACTGCGAGATGTCCACCCCGTCGCCGGTGCCCGAGCCGACGACGTCGAGGCACTTGCCGCTGTGCCGCGCGACGAGCTGGAAGGAGGCGCCGCTGGCCTGCCACTTCCACTGCTGGTTGGTGCTGCCGCTCGTGCAGGTGTACTGGATGACGTTCGCACCGTCGGCGCTCGACGCGCTCGCGACGTCCAGGCACTTGCCGCTGTAGGCGTTCACGACGCGGAAGTAGCCGCCGCCGGCGTCCTCGAAGGCCCACTGCTGGTTGCCGCCGCCGTTGTTCGAGTACTGCTTGACCTCCGCGCTGTTCGCGATCGAGGAGCCCACGACGTCCATCACCTTGCCGCTGTTGCGGTTCGCGACGCGGTAGTGGGTCAGGGTCGTGTTCCCGCCGCCGTCGAGTCCCCACGAGTAGCGCAGCTGGTCGCGGCCGGAGGCGCTCGTGGTCGACAGGCTCAGGCTGCTGCCGCTGCCGGAGATCTCTTGCAGACGGTAGGGATCGGCGATGCGCACGCCGGGCCAGTAGACGGTGCCGAGGCCCTCGGTGCGCGCCTCGGCCGCCGTCCCGCGGATGAAGGCCACGAAACTGTCCGAAGTGGATGGTGCGTCGTAGTTGCGGCCGTCGGTCATCGGAGCGCCGAACTCGGTGATGAGCGTGCGCGAGGCGTAGGGGCCGATGCTCGTGCGCAGGCTCTCCCGCCACGAGTCCTCGGTGAGGCGCCCGGTGTCGAAGAACTGGTAGGTGTGCCGGGAGATCAGCGTGCCGGAGAAGCGGCTGTCGTCCCCGATCGTCGTGATCCGCTGGTTGTACCCCGCCCCGCTGACGACGATCCGCCCGCGCGGCACCCCGGGGTAGTTCGACAGCCACTGGGCCGCGAGGTTCTTCCAGTCCGCGTCGCTGTAGCCGTGCGGCTCGTTCATCGGCTCGAAGTACACGTTGGCGTTGCCCTGGTATTTGGCGACGATCGTGCCCCACATCGACCAGAACTGGGTGAGGTTGTCGACCAGCCCGTCCCGCGAGTTGTCGGCCTCCCAGTAGCTCAGGATGACCCGCATCCCCTTGCTCGTGGCCTTGTCGACGGCGCCGGTGTAGGAGTTCCAGTAGGCGCCCGACACCGTCGGATAGTTCACCGGCATCCGTACGGTGTTGGCGCCGAGGTTGTTCTGGAAGCCCGTGAGGATCCGGTCCGCCTTCGTCTGCGTGGTCGCGTAGCTGTCGGACGTGCTCAGCCCGCCCAGCACCAGCGTGTCGTTGACGAAGTTGTCCCGCTGGTCGGCCCAGTTGACCCCGCGGAAGTCGCTCGTCGCGGCGTGCGCCGGCGTGGCGAGCGCCGCGAGGGAGCCGGCGGTGAGCAGGGCCGCCGCCAGGGTGGCGGTGAGCGAGCGGCGCCTCGTGTGCATGGGTTCACCCCTTCGTTCCATCGCTGTCGATGTCTGGATGACATCGCAATGGTGCGGGGGCGGCTCGCGCCACGAAGCGAACGCAGAAGGTCAGGAACGTTCAGAACCGAACATGCCCGGCCGCCGGACCAGCGACAGCGAGGAGTGCCGCACCACCAGTTCGGGCGCGACCAGCACGCGCTGGGAGGGCCGCCGGTCGCCGTCGAGGAGGCGGGACACCATGAGCTCGACGGCCAGCCGGCCGACGTGGTGCTTCGGCGGGCGCACCGCGGTCAGGGCGGGCTCGGCGAGGTGGGCGGCCTCGTCGTCGTACGACACCAGGGCCAGCTCGTCGGGGACCGCCACCCCGTGCTCGGCGCACCACCGGGCGACCGGCACCGCGTCGGGGTCGCTGTGCACGATCAGCGCGGTGACGCGCGCGCGGCGGCACTCCGCGAGGAGGTCGCGGACCCTGCCGGGCTGCTCGCGGGCGGTGAGCGCGACGACCATCGCGTCGGAGATGTCCAGGTCGGCGCAGGCGGCCCGCCACCCCTGCACCAGGTGCTCGGAGGTGGGGCTGCCGCGCGAGAGCACCAGCCCGATGTGCCGGTGGCCCTGCTGGTGCAGGTGGTGCACGGCGATCTCGGCGCCGAGCGCGTGGTCGCTGCGCACCCACTCCAGCTGCCGCGGCGTCGCCGTCCACCGGTGCGGCTGGCGCTCGACGAGGATCGCCGGCACCGGCAGCCGCCCGATCCAGCCGATCATCCCGGCGTCGAGGCTGGGCGCGAGCAGCAGCCCCTCGACCCGGTCGGCCTCGACGAGCCGGCCGATCTGCCGCCGGTCCTCGTCGGGGTCGTAGGAGGAGCCGCGCAGCCGCAGCGCGACCCCGAGCGCCGCGGCGGCCGCCCGCGCCCCGGCCACGATCGGCGGCCAGTAGAAGTCCAGCGAGGGCACGACGATGCCGATGGTGAACCGCTGGCCCTTCGACGGCCGGGGCGGGTCGAGGGCGGGGGCCTGGCCGGGCAGCGTGGCCCCGCCGTGCACGCGGGTGACGAGGTTGCGCTCGGCCAGGGCGGCGATGTCGCGGCGGATGGTGAGCTCGCTGACCCCGAGCTCGCGCGCCAGCGCGGCGACGCGCACCGATCCGGATCGGCGCAGCTCGCTGAGCAGCCGCTCGTGGCGCTGCACGCCGAACAGCCGATCCGCCATGGTGCCCGTTAACATAGATGGCGGATGATGCCTCGTCAACCGGCGTGTGAGCGCTCCCGCTGGACGAGCTCGGCGAGGCGGTCCAGCGACGCCCGCAGCTTGTCGGCCGTCGTCGCCCGCGCCCGCACGAGACGGTGCTCGTCGGTGAGGTCGGTCCAGTCGTACGTGTGCGTCACCCGCGTGTTCCCGTCGTCGACGGGCTCGAGCTCCCACCGCCACAGGTGCCCGGGCTGGGGCCGGCCCGGCTCGCTCGGCCGCCACGCGATGCGGCGCCCCTCGGTGAACTCGACCACGTGGTTCTCCCGGACGCCGCCGGTGGTGAGCGTCGTGGCGAAGACGTCGCCGACGGCCCGGACGCGCTGCCCGGCCGCCGCCTCCTGCAGGTTCTCGTTGCCGTCCCAGCGCGGCTGCTGCGCGGGATCGGCGATGAGCTCGAAGATGACGGCGGCGGGCGCGGCGATGTCACGGCCGGCGGAGACGACTCGGGTCATGCCACTCAGGCTAGCGGCCGGTACGGCAACGGCCGGGGGCCCGCGTCCGGCCCATGTCAGGCGGCGAGGTCCACCGGGCGGCGGTCGCGGCGCCCGGCACGAGCCCGGTCGTGCTCGCCGTGACCTTCGCCCTGCTCGCCGTCCCGGTCGCGGCCGGCGCGCTGCTCGGCGTGCGGGCCCGCACCAGCCCGGTCGGGCCGGCCCTGGCCTGGGTCGGCGCGGCCCCGGCGGCCGCCTTCTGGATGGAGGGGTGGGGCTCGTTCGGCGGCGGGGCATGGGTCTGGAACCTCGCCGGCTTCGTCGCGCTGTGCCTGGTCTTCCCGTCGGGCCTGCCGCCGGGCCGGCGCTGGCGGGTGGCGGCCCGGGGCACCCGGCCTGCGGCTGCGGCTGTGGCGGCCGGGCGCGGAGGCCACCGGCGGCGGCCGTGCCACCGGCGGCGGCCGTGCCGACGGCGGAGGCGGCGCCGATGGCGGAGGCGGCCCGGTGGTGCCGCTGCGCACCGCTACAGCGGCGACCGGCACCGCCGGGTGCTGGCCGTGCTGACCTACCTCAGCTAGCGCGTCACGCTCACCAGCCGCCGTCGAAGAAGGCGAGCAGGGCCGGCGCCGGGTCGTTCGCGGTGCCCGCGTTCGCGATGACGACCACGAGCGCCGCCAGCGCCGCCAGCGATGTGACCGCGGCGAGCACGCGGGTCGCAGCCGCCGGGCGCGCCCGCCACAGCGCCACCCCGGCGCCGACGAGCCCGATCGCGGCGAGCGCGGCGACGACGGCCATGGCCTCGTGGTACAGCCCGAAGTCCCCGACCATCGCCCGCAGCACCGGGCCGTGCTCGCCGCTCGCGAGCTGCCCGCGGATCTGTCCGAGCACCTCGGCGAGCGCCGCGTCCGGGGCGGTCTCGGTGAGCATCGGCAGCAGCGACGAGAACGGGGCGACGGCGCCCTGGATGTTGGCCATCACGGTCGCGAGCGCGAGCAGCCCGACGCCGGCGACGCCGATCGTGGCCCAGCGGTGGCCGGCGGCGAGGAGGCGGCGGCCGAGCAGCGCGAGCACGACGAGCAGCAGCGCGGCGAGGACGCCCTTGACGAGGTGGTACCGCAGCCAGAAGTCGACGACCCGCGTGAGCTGCGGGCCGCGCTCGCCGGTGTGCCAGTAGTCGACGAATCCGGCCCGGAGCCGGTCGGCGAGGTGGTCCGGGTCGGCGAGCGCCCGGTCCGACCCGATGGCCGCGACCGGCCCGGGCACGAGGAGGAAGGCGGCGACGAGCACGACGACGAGGGCGATCAGCTTGCGAGGCATGGCACCGAGCCTCGCTTTCCGCGCCCACGACGGCCATGGCGCTGGGGCGAGTCTGCGGGGTAACGCGGGCTATACAGTGCACGCCTTCCGGAGCGCGCGCTCAGCGGAGCGGGTGTGCCGCCGCTCCCGCGCGGACCGGGGCGCTGGCGTCGCCGGACGTGGTGGCGCGCGCTCAGAGGAGCGGGCGGGCCGCTCCCGCGAGGACCGCCGCCGGGCCGAGGGCGGGGGAGCGGACCGGGACGCCGGCGATGCCGGGCAGGGCCGCGGCCCGCAGGGCGTCGAGCACCGCGGCGCGGAACGGCTCGCCGAGGCCGAGCACGCCGCCGCCGAGGACGATCGCGTCCGGGTCGAGGAGGTTCGCGGCCGCCGCCAGGCCGTGGCCCAGGATCTCGGCGGCGAAGGCGATCGCGGGGCTGCCGGCGGGCACGTCCTCCAGGCGCGGGGCCGTGTCCAGGCCGGTCCGGCGCGCGTGGTCGGCGGCGATCGCCGGGCCGGCCGCGTACGCCTCGACGTGGTCGACGCCCCCGCAGCCGCAGCGGCGGCCGAGGGACGCGGTCGCCGGGAGGTGGCCGATGCTGCCGGCCAGGCCCAGCCGGCCGGTCAGCAGCGAGCCGCCGGCGACGAGCGCGCCGCCGATGCCCGTGCCCACGGCCACCACGAGCGCGGTGCCGGCCCCGGCCGCGGCGCCCCAGGCGGCCTCGGCGACGGCCATCGCGTGCACGTCGTTGCGGACGAGCACGGTGACGCCGAGGGCCTCGGTGAGCGCGGCGCGCACGTCGGTCCCGGTCCAGCCCGGCAGCGAGTCGGTCGCGTGCGAGATGCGGCCGTGCGGGTCGACGGCGCCGGCGGTGCCGACGCCGCAGCCGGCCACGGAAGCGTCGCCGACGACCCGGCGGCCGAGGTCCGCGGCGGCGCGCAGGACGGCGGCCGGGCCCTCGCGCGCGGGCGTGGGCACGCGGTGCAGGGGGCCGGTGGTGCCGTCGGCGTACACGAGCGCGGCGGCGATCTTCGTGCCGCCGATGTCGATGCCGAGCGCGGTGCTCGTCCCCGGCCGCGCCGGGTTCATCGCTGGGTGGCGGCGACCAGGCCGCGCGTCAGGGCGAGCGGGTCCGTGATCGCCGTACCGACGACGACCGCGAAGGCACCGAGGGCGAACGCGTGCCGCAGGTGCGCCGTGGTGGCGAGCCGGCCCTCGGCGACCGTGCGCACCCCGCTCGTGGCGAGGTCCGCCACGAGCGCGAGGTCCGGCTGCGTCCCCTGTGGACTGTCCGCGGTGTAGCCGGACAGCGTCGTCGCCACGAGCTCCGCGCCGGCCGCCCACGCCTCGAGCCCCTGCGCCTCGGTGGCGACGTCGGCCATGAGCGGGAGCCCGAGCCCGTGCACGCGGCGCACGAGCTCGGCCACGGGCAGGTCGCCGCGCCCGGTCGCCTCGGCGGCGATGACGTCGGCCCCGGCTGCGGCGAGGTCCTCGACGAGGGGCCAGTGGGGCGTGATGAGGTACCGATCCGGCGCCTTGACCTTGTGCAGCCCGATCACCGGCAGGTCGACGACGGCCTTGACGGCCCGCACGTCCCCGGGCGAGTTCACCCGGACGGCCACCGCCCCGCCGAGCGCCGCGCACTGCGCCAGCCGCGCGATCACGTCCGGCGTGCGCAGCGGATGGCCGTCGGGCGCCTGACACGACACCACGAGCCCGCCGGCGATCGCGTCCAGCATGCGGTACCTCCATAAATGGTCTAGTCCATTCACGCTAACATCATGCGGTGACCAAGCACGAGCGGCTCCACGCACATCTCGAAACGCTCATTCAGGGCGGGATTGGTCCAGACCAACGCTTACCGCCCGAGCGCGAGCTGGCCGAGGCGTTCGGCGTGAGCCGCATGACCGTCCGGCACGCACTGGATCGCCTGGAGCGGGAGCGCCGGGTGTACCGCGTGCAGGGCGCCGGCACCTTCGTGGCCCGCCCGCCGATCGCGAAGACGATCGAGCTGACGTCCTTCACCGAGGACATGCGCCGCCGAGGGCTCGTCCCCGGCTCGGTGCTGCGCGTCTTCGAGACCGTCGCGGCCGGCCCGGAGATCGGCTACGCCCTGTCGCTGAGCCCCGCGGACGAGGTCGTGCACGTGGAGCGGGTGCGGACGGCGGACGGCATCCCGATGTGCCTGGAGCACGCGTACCTCCCCGCCGCGCTGGTGCCGGGCCTCACGACGCTCGAGGGTTCGCTCTACTCGGAGCTGCACCGGCGGTACCGAATCCGGATCACGCACGCGGAACAGTCCATCCGCGCGACCGTCCTGGACCAGGAGGCGGCGGCCCGGCTCGACGCCCCGCCGTTCAGCCCGGCCCTGCTCGTGGAGCGCACCGCGTTCGACGAGCGCGACCGCCCCGTCGAGCGCGCGATGTCGACGTACCGCGGCGACCGCTACTCCTTCGAGATCGCCGTCACGACAGCGGCGGCCGGCTCTCCTGCGAGAGCCGGCCGCCGATCGGGGGGCGAGTAGCGTTCAGATGAGCCAGCGGTTGCGCTGGACGATGGGGAGCTTGGCCCAGCGCTTGCCGAGGCCCCAGGTCTGGCCGGCGTAGGCGGCGGCGAGGACGATCATCGCGATGGCGTAGACGACGTGGTAGT